>CAMDAB010000035.1 GCA_945888475.1 Saprospira grandis DSM 2844
AGTTCCTTTTTCCTGACTAAAAAGTAAAAAAGGGCTAAAAAGAATAGTAATTAGTAAGGCTGATTTCATAATTAGTTAAAATCCTAAAAAAATTAAGGGCAGTCATTTGTCGCAGGAGCTGAGTAAAACTACAAAGCTCACAGCAATAAGGCTTAATTTTTGCGGGTTTAGTTTGACTTAGAAAGTTGTTAATTGAAAAGATTATTTAATTATTGGGTTTTGTTTTATCAGTTTAAAAGAAAGAATTCCATATTTTTTCCTAAAAAAATTATAATAAGTTACAATCATAACTGCAATAGCAATTGTTATTTGCAAATAATCAATTGCAGGGTTGTCTGGTTCTGCCAAAATTAGAATAAAACTAATTGCTAAAATAATTGATAAAAAAACGCTCAGTCCATTCAACCCTTTATATTTTTCAACTACATATAGATACTCCTGATCTTCTTCAAGGTTTAGCTCCAAAACTACCGAGTCAAAATACTTTGATTTTGCCTCAGCTATATGCTGTCCGGCCTGAACTTCAATCAATAACATCTGCCCTTCTTTAACAATGCCAATAAACTGGTTATTAAGAAAAATTGAATGTTCTTTCCCATCTGTACTATATTTGGGTCTGGCAAAAATTAATTTCGGCATAGAAAAAATACATGTATTGTAATTTAAATATATAACGCGGCTTTGTATAACATGTTCTACAATCCTCCGCTTTTAATTTTATTTTTCAAAAACCCAACAATCTCTTCTGAATTGTAGGCATTTTGGAATTCTGAGATTGATAGGTTTCTGTAAGGTTGAAGCATGTTTTCCTGTTCCATTTCGACCTTCGACAGCTCATGTTTAAAAGAGTTCAAATCTCCAAAATTGTATTTAATAAAATTTGCATTTTCATCATCCTGGCGACTTGAATAGCCATTATTAAAATATTTTGGTGATTGGGTAACATAAAATACATTATTCGTCTGGTTTACATCGTTTGAATTTCCTTTATCGATGTAGAAAACAAGATAATAACTACCTGTTATGCCCGGCATGAAATAATCCCAATAGGTAGTTGATGTTCCCAAAAGCTTTTGGCTCATAGATGCGCCCGGCTCCAGATCTACGTTAAATAGGCAATAGTTGTTATTTATATTCTGATAAGTATTTTGGGGAATACTGTTTGTAAATTCCCCTTTGAGAATTATACCATAATTATTGGCATCGAAGGCATTAACCCAAAGATAATATATGTTCCATCCACTCGAAGCATTAACTGTTTGATTTCCAATATTTTTAACATCGAAATATGTTTTGCGGGCATTGGTGTAAGAGGATAAATTAGGATAGCGTGAATAATCTGAACTTACAATTGCTGTCAAATCTCCACCACTTGTATTTGCAGGAGGATTGACTATCGTTGTACTGTTGTCATTAAAAGCTACAAAAAGCGATCTTTTGCCACCTTGAATACAGAATTTATTTACTAAAAAATTATAATCAACCCATAGATATCCATTATCACCCCATCCGGTTCCCCAAGAATTTATAATCCTAAATGCAGATCTTGAATCGTCGTATCCCGCGATTACCATAGCATGTCCGCCAACTCTGCCACTATAATCGAGGTCTCTAAGAACATCGGGGCCTCTCAGGTTTTGAAATTGGCTATTGACCATAGCGCCTATCAGTACTGGAACACCTTGCGCAAGATATTCTTTAACCTGATTTACAGAGCCATCTATCCTTCGGTAATTCTTAATTTTATTCGCAGCTGCAGTTGAAGCATTTCCCGGTGAGACAGAACGGCATAAAGCATCGTAAGGTACCGCAGACAAAGTATTCACGCCTCTGCCCATCAAGACATCAAAGGCATATTCAAACTGAGTACCATTATCACAATTTCTTCTGGAGCTGCTGATAGAAAAAAACAAATCGGTTGGGGAATACTGATTATTAGCTGATTGCAACTGACTTGAATTCAGATTTTTAGATACTGCATCGAGATAGGACTTTGTATTATATCCAACCGACCATGCTACACAGGTACCCAGCAGCCCCTGATCTCCGATTGGTGGAAATTTGGGGGTCAAATCGACAGAAGCCGGCAAAGAAGAATTTGACTGATAATTACCATAATTAATGGCAACAGGAATATTCTGACTGTAATTTTCGTCATTGTCCCAGCCTGTTCCATATAGGTTATTATCTGGTGTAGGGCAATCTTTTTTACAGGATACTATCATATATATAATACCCGCGTAAAAAAGGCAATTTTTAAAGCAATTCATAAGGTTCGATTTTGTAAACTTAAAAAAAAGGAAAACGCATTACTTAAACTTATTATTGTAATGAGGTCATCCTACATAAAATCTACATCCACCTCATAAGGATAAGTCATCAAAAAACCGATGGCACGATCCAGGCTCATTCCCTTAAAAATCACTCTGTAAGTTATTTCAAAAATTGGTGCGCTGATATTTTTTTGTTGCATCAAATAATGTACAGTTTCCAGTGTTTTGATACCTTCAATCATTTCAGAGGATTCATTTACAATATCTTCCATTTTTTCACCTTGAGCGATTCTCATTCCAGCTGTGTAGTTGCGGCTTTTTGTACCGGATGCTGTTGCTACCAGGTCTCCGATTCCAGCCACGCCAAGGAATGCTTTGGCATCTGCCCCCATGGCTTTGCCAATGTGAATCATCTCAGATAATCCTCGGGTGATAAGCAGTGCCCAGATATTTTTGCCCAAACCTTTTCCGCCCAAAAGTCCTGCAGCGAGGGCAATGACATTTTTCAAGACTCCGGCAAGTTCTGCACCTATGATATCGTGCGTGCCATATACCTGAAAACGTGGGCTGCGTAAAAGCACCTGTCCTGCCTTAATAACCTCTGTATATCGACTTGCCAGAAGGGTTGCTGCAGGTTGTCCTTCCAAAATCTCGGCTGAAAGATTGGGGCCAGAAAGGCAGCCGATACGGCAAACTACTGACTCTTCCTCGATAACCTGACTCATGGTTTTGATACTTTGCAGTTTGAGATTTTCTCCTTCGATAACCGTATCGAGTCCTTTGGTGCCGTGAATCAAAAAATGCGATGGTTTGAGAAAAGGCGCCAAATCGCGAATTACCTCCCTGAAATAGCGCGAAGGCACGACCGGAAAAATAATCTGACAGGCAGCTGCCAGTTTTTCTAAATCATCGCTTGCCTTCACCTTTGGAGAAAGCTGGCTGTAAATACCAGTTCTGGCTTTGATTGCTTCGAAAACTTCAGGTCTTCGGGCATACAATAAGATTTCATCTACATTCTCAGCAAGCAGATTACAAATAGTGATACCAAAACTTCCGGAACCGACTACGCCAACAGGCTTATCTGAATATTCATTTTTTTCAGTCATTTCTTTTAATTTGTTTTATGCCATTCCCAAAGGCTAAAATATTAATTTGCAATATTAGCTAAAAATTTTGAACTTTTTTTTCGATCTGACACACCAATTTTAAAATCAGCTGCATCTAAGTATTCAGTAAAGCAAAAAATGCAGGTCTCTGCAATTCAAATAAATTTTTTCAACAAATTATATTCTACCGATTATGACAAAGCTTATAAGTTTTTTCGCATTTTGGTTGGCCGCTACCTTCGCTCCTCAGCCGGCCAACAACCCCAACACAGAAAATCAGACAACTGCGGCGCCCAAAATTCAGGTTGCGCTCCTGCTGGATACCAGCGGCAGTATGGACGGTCTTATTGAACAGGCAAAATCACAGCTATGGAAAATGGTAAATGAACTAGCCACTTCGAAACGCGATGGTAAGGTTCCCGATATAGAAATTGCCTTGTACGAATACGGAAAAGATGAATATGCTGCAAAAGATGGATACATCAAACAATTGGTGCCGCTTACGACCGATCTTGACCTTGTTTCGGAACAGCTTTTCAAATTAAAAACCAATGGTGGCAGTGAATTTTGTGGTTGGGTTATAAAAGATGCAGCCAAGGATTTGAAATGGAGCAAAAGCAACGATGACCTGAAAATTATCATCATTGCCGGAAACGAACCATTTACACAAGGCGAGGTAGATTATAAAAATAGCTGCAAAGCTGCAATTACTGACGGAATTATTGTTAATACCATTTTCTGTGGCGACTGTGAAGAAGGTGTGCGCACCATGTGGAAAGATGGTGCCGACCGTGCCGATGGTAAATATATGTGCATCAACCACAATGCAGCAGTTGTGCATATTGCAACTCCTTATGACAGCGAAATTGTCAAATTGAACGAAGATCTTAACAAAACTTATATCGCCTACGGCTCAAAAGGTAGAGAGAAAAAAGAACGCCAAGCCGTTCAGGATGCCAATGCAATGACTTACAGTGAATCCAATGTAGCTGAACGTGCAGTGTCAAAATCGAGCAAGGCCTATAAAAATGATGACTGGGATGCAGTGGATGCTTTTAAAGATAATTATCAGGAATTGAGCAAACTGAAAGAAGAAGACTTGCCTGCCGAAATGAAAGGTATGGATGCTGCTCAACGTAAAGATTTTGTTGACAAAAAAGCCAAAGAGCGTGAAGCTGTTCAGACTAAAATTCGTGAAGTGAATGAAAAACGTGAAAAATACATTGCAGATGAGCGCAAAAAGCAATCTGGTAACAGCAAAAATACGCTGGATGAAGCTATGCTTGGTGCAGTACGCGAACAGGCAACAAAAAAGAATTATAAATTTGGAAAATGAGCCAAATAGCTCAACTATGGAGAGCGGTTGTCGAAAGGCAGCCGCTTTTGTTTTTTAAAAGAGGAAAGATTGTACTAATTTGAGAATTTGAGAATTATTCACAATTTTAAAACTAGATAACTAAATTTTACCGTCATTGAAGATATGCCGCATTAGAGGCAATGAAAAACTTCTAATTTCTAATTTAGGATGCTCTATGAAGTCCATTTATCCTTATGAGATTAAAACAAGTTTGACTTTAAATCTTGTCTCGATTTCAATTTTAAACCGAAATGTTCTATTTTGTGTTAGTTTTTAAAATATGATGAGATGAAAAAGAGAGAATTTTTGAAAAACAGCGCTATTCTGACAATCGGAGCACTTAGCGTCCCCGGTCTTTTGCAGGCTTGTAATAATAAAACAGCTGCAGTTATCAGTGAGAAGGATATTAAAACAGCTCCGCCTGTACCCAATATTTATCAATTACCAGCTTTGGAATATGCATTCAATGCCCTCGAACCGCATATCGATGCGCTCACCATGGAAATTCACCATGGAAAACATCATGCGGCTTATGTTAATAATCTGAACAAGGCATTGGAAGGGCATGAATGGGCCAACATTGACTTAGTGGAAATCTTCAATAAACTAATGCCAGACGATAAAAACGCAGCCATCAGAAACAATGGCGGGGGGCATTACAACCACAGTCTATTCTGGAGAACCCTTGGCCCGAATGCCGGAGGAAGTCCGCAGGGACGACTGTTAGAAAGTATCAATAAAAGTTTTGGCTCCTTCGAAACCTTCAAAAATCAATTTGTCGATGCTGCTACAAAAGTATTCGGTTCAGGATGGGCTTGGCTTTGTGTCGATGGCGTCGGAAATCTTTTTATTGGCAGCACAGCAAATCAGGATAATCCGCTCATGCGCAACCTTGTAAAAAATTATGGCACACCAATTTTTGGTCTAGATGTTTGGGAGCATGCCTATTACCTGAAATATCAAAACCGCAGAAAGGATTATCTAATGGCCATTTTTAATGTGGTACGTTGGGATATCGTAGCAGAAGAATTAGATAAAGCAAACAGATAAAATATGAAAATTATAGAAAACGAACTGATGCCTCCGCCCGCAAAAGGGCATTATTCACATTGTGTAGAACATAATGGAATTTTATATTTATCGGGTCAATTGCCGCTTTTGCCCGATGGCACTGTCCCCGATGCTATAGAGGCACAAACCCTGCTCACGCTTCAGAAAGTTGAAAAAATTCTTCTGGCAGCCGGCAGCAATAAAGAGCAAATCCTACGCATGACCGTTTATATCACCGATATTGCCTATTGGCCACAGGTGAATGCGGCTTATGCCGATTTTTTTGCGGCGCACAAACCTGCAAGGTGTATTATCCCATGCGGCAAACTAAATTATGGCGCTTTGATTGAAATCGATTGCACTGCATTTATTTAGGCTATGCTGCTCTATTTTTTTCTAATTTCGCTGCTTCTTTTTATTACAGTTAGCATTATTGCTAACTACAATGCCCGTATTTATTCGCGTGAGATAGTTGAAAGAATCAGAAAAATGGAGTTGATTTATATCGAATTTATCCAAAAAAAATTAGAAAGAAAGGGTTTCAACAGCTTCGATCTGCAAAATGACCCGGAACTTTTGGCAAAGGATGCCGTCAGTAAATTAAATCCATCTTTGGAGGGACTTATCAATTATATCAATAAAGCCTATTTGTCGAAAGTAAAAATTCGGACGAACTCAGTATTTTTTCCAAATATCAGTGCACTTTGCGAAGAAGCCTTTGCTACAAAAAATAAAAATCCCGAAAAAAGAATGAGTCTTTCCGAAACCGAAAGGTTCAGAATGGCTCTATACGATGCTGTTTATGCCGATATTTTTCAGAGAATTACCAAAAAGCAAGATGAAAAGAGCATTATATCTTAAGCTAATTTTATCCCTTTTGGTATTATTGTTGCCCCTTAGCCATAGTTACAGCGCATCGCAACATCTATCATGTGAAACTCCTGTTAAGCCTTTGCTTAAAAAAGTTTCTAAAAAGGAAAAAACAAAACTTCAAAAAAAGCCCCGAAACAACTACAGTCTGCCTAAAGATCGGGTCTGGGGAATATGGTCACTCGCCACAGGTGGCTATCTCATTGTTTTTGCACTTTTCAGCGCATTGTTTTTCATAGGCTTTTATTATTATCTCTACCTTTTGGCCATACTGCTGGTCTTATTGGTTTTTGGTATCTATCTCTCAGCAAACGGCGTTTCAATTATCGACCGAAGCTATATACATTATTCAGATCATCCGGACTTGAAGGCTGAACGGATTAGGCCAAGTATTATTAGGGATTTTGTTTTTGCAGGACTCCTTGCTTTGGCTATTTTGGGCTTTATTTTAATGCAATTTTACCTAAGTGCCTGGCTTTGTCTTATTGCAGTTTTGGCAATGATTACAGTTGCAACGATGAAAATGTCGACAATAAAATCTGACAAGAAGCGTGATAGAAACCTCTGAAAGATCTTATTAATCTTCTTTAAAAACATCCTCAGATCGACAGCAGTCGTTTATTAAAAAAACAGCAGATTTTTCTTATCTTTGTGCTAATTGAAATTATATAATATGGAAAAGGAACTGGTAAACAGAGTAGCGAACAGCGGACTTATCACCATCAATCTCGAAGAATTTTACCCTAAGGAAGAGCTCTTGAGTTTCGACCTTAAAGACTATCTTTTCAGAGGATTGATTCTGCGCGAAAAAGATTTCAGAGAGGCAATGGCAGTTCATGACTGGGCACAATACGAAGGCAAAAATCTGGCAGTTTTCTGCTCGGCAGATGCCATCATACCCACCTGGGCTTACCAATTGGTGGCTGTTTATGCTGCACCTTATTGTAAGATGATGATGCAGGGAACCCCCGAATTATTTATCATTCAACATTATATGCAGGTTCTGGGTAAATTGGACTCAGAACAGTATCGCGATAAAAAAATAGTCGTGAAAGGTTGCAGCGATAAAGCCGTGCCGACTGCTGCTTATATGGAATTGACCCGTATTCTTCGCCCTGTCGCCCAGAGTATTATGTTTGGCGAACCCTGTTCTACGGTGCCGCTTTTCAAGAAAGAGAAGAAAAAAGAAGAAAACTGATCCTAAAAAATCCTTTGCCATGTCCCTATTGAAAAAAATTCTGCTGGCCTTAGTCGCATTCAGTGTTTTGGCTGCATTGCTCATCTTCAGTTCATTGTCGCCCGATAAGGACAAAAAGGATCCTGGTTCAAATTTACCCGAAGACGCTGTTCAACGCATCAAAATTCCAAAAATTCCCCAAAATCTCGATTTTGCCGGCGAGCCTGTTCCCCTGAATGATACTGAAGTGCGCGAAAGAATCGACCGCGAGATTCTGGCCATCTGTTTTTGGCATTCGAGCATCATACAGAATATTAAATTCAGCCGCAGGTATTTTCCAATTATTGAAGCATTGTCGAAAAAACATGGCATCCCCGATGATTTTAAATACCTGGCCGTAACCGAAAGCAGCCTGCGCAATGCCACTTCAAGTGCCGGTGCAAAGGGCATCTGGCAGTTTATGCCCGAAACGGCCGAATCTTATGACCTTTTTATCAGTAAAGAGGTCGATGAACGTTATAATTTTTATAAAGCTACAGATGCCGCCTGTCAATTACTCAAAAGACTGAAAGATAAATTTGGCAGCTGGACCCTCGCTGCGGCTGCTTACAACTGCGGCGAAGGAAGGGTAAAAGATAGAATGTCGGAACAGGGCCAAAGCTCATATTACGACTTGATACTGCCCGAAGAAACAATGCGCTATCTGCCCCGCATCATCGCCATGAAAGAAATCATGAAAAATCCTGCGAAATATGGCTACGCATTGGAAGAAGCCGATTTTTATGCGCCAATGCCCAATTACAAAAAGCTGATAATTAAAGAATCTGTCGAGCATTGGCCCGATTTCTGCAAAGAACACAATATCTCCTATAAAACTTTGACGCTGCATAATCCATGGATTTTGGGCTACAAACTGACCAACACAAATGGCCGGGAGTTTGAGGTACTTATTCCGACTGAATAGTCCTGTTTTATCCAAATATCTAAGATGCAATCTGTTCCAATAAGCCTGTTTTGTCTGCTGCTTTGCCTTAATCTAAATGCACAGCAATATAGGGAGCAGATTCCAGAAGGCCTGCTGCTGCTGCGATCGGACAGTATTTTTGCATTAAATTACCGTTCAGATGGTGTTTTGGATTTTGTTCCTTTTTACAACGCTCCTTATCTCGATTCGGTCGGTGCCCTTGCTTTTGACCCCGGCGATGCTTTTTATTATGGCATCCGCTACGATAATGCACATCTGGTCCGTTTCAAACTCAATGGTCGCTATGAAGATATGGGCATTGCCCGAGACAGCAGCGGAAAGGAAATTCCCAATGAAGACCTTACCAGCGCGGTGATTCAGAACAGAAAACTCTATGTACTTTCCTACTCAACCAACAGCATTTTTGAATTGGATTTGGATACAAAAAAATACAGATTGCTGACAGCCAATATTCCCTTTTCACTGCCCAATACACTTGCCTGGCATCCCAAACTTGAAAGGTTGTATATTTTGAATCAGAATGGCAACTCCTTGATTATCAATCCAAAAACTGGTGTTTTGGAAAAAGAATTATATGGCGGTAGTTTTGCCAATTTACCCCGAAAAAAGCTGCTCAGTTATGGTAAATTATGGTTCGGAACCGATGGGCGCTGCTTTCTATTGGCTGGCCAGGAAGGCGTTTTGTATGAACTCGATACAGAAAAAAAACAGGCCTATTTTATATCAAATATTAATTTTAACTCGCCCAAAGATGCTGTTCCGCACGCTGGGCTCAGTTCGCCCCAATTCATTGCTAAAGAACTGCTTTCGCTAAAGGTTCAGCCTTATCAGCATCAAAGCGATTATCTTGAACTGGAATGGTACGAGCGGAACGACAAAGCCGAGGTTGCTTATTATTATACCGAAAAATACAATCCTGAAAAGCTGCTATGGGAGCAGGTTGCTCAGGTGCCGGGCTATGCGGCGAATACGTTGTCGAACCGATACACTTATCTCGACCGAATGCCGCGTCAGGATGAAAATTGCTACCGCTTGCGTATAGAATACCCTGAGGGTTTTGTTGCCTATAGCCGCGAAGTTTGTTTTGATAAAAATAGTGAAAAATCTAATCCGAAAATCAGACTTTCCAATTCCCTTGTCTCCGATGAAAATGGTACTTTTCTGCATTTGATTGGCTATCATGGCAAAAAAATCTCTGTTGAAATTTTCCACTGCGCTTCAAAACAAAAAACGATGTCTTTGGAATTATTGCCGCAGAGCGATGATTATTCAACCTGGCTTAGGTTGGAAAATGCCGGATGGTACGAAATTCGGATTATTAATGGCAAAGATATAGAGCGCTTGAAAGTATTTCAATAGGTCAAGTTTTGAGTGCAAAGCTGTATAGCGCAAATGCGCAAAGTCTCACCAAATGCACCGATAGCAGCTATCGGGGTCGGTATTGTCAATTAAATCCGCGTTTGAAATCTCATCAAATCGATAGGTTTTCCTACTGCTCACCGTAAGATTTTCAAACCCAAAGTTTGTCCCTTTCTCTTTTCTTTTTTACTTTTTTCATCGCTAAAAAAGTAACAAAAAATCTAGTCTTCAGCAAGGCGTTTTAGGGTCATTAGCCCGAATTATCTAATTTGACAAATAGCGAGGAACCCGATCCTCGATAACCATCGGGACGGAAGCAGCATCTCGAACCTAAGTTTACTGCTCCTCACCATTTATCCGGATCTATAAAAGTATCATTGCCAGCCGATGCTGCTTCCATACGCTGGTGCTTCAGACATTGGGAAATGGTGCCTGCGTCGCGTTTATTTTGAAGCAGTTTTCAGTTTGACAATCTGTTTGTTTTTTACGCAGTAATTGAACATCAGCTTCGGAGAAGCGCAACATTCCTAGCACCAAAGGTGCGATGAGGTATCAAGCTTCGGAGAAGCGCAACATAAAGTTTGTTATAAATCAAAAAAGGCAACCGAAGCGGTTCAAATTTAGAAAAGTCAATTAAAACACAGATTAAACGGTGGAAATACAGATCAACACAGATCTTCGATACTGATTATTTCCTACGGAAGGCTGATTTCAAGTATGACAATCTGCCTGTTTTTTACAAAGTAAAATACCAGTATTTTGTGTAGCAAAATCCGTGAAAGTCTGTAATGTCATTTAAATCCGCGTTTGAAATCTTTTCAATAACCATGTTTCGGCAATTTTGTGTACGACCACCTAACGGGGTCGGGTTACAGTCACCAAGCTGTCTGTTACCAATATTTGACCCCGAATGGGGTCAGGCAAAATCCTTTGGATTTTTCACCATTTCGCTGTGTTAGATTTTTAAAACGTTGTTTATTTTTTACAAAGGAAAATACCAGTATTTTGTATCAAAATCCGTGTGTGTCAGTATTGTCAATTAAATCCGCGTTTAAAATCTCCTCAAAATCGATAGGTTTCGGCAATAATGTGTACGACCACCTAACGGGGTCGGGTTACAGTCACCAAGCTGTCTGTTACCAATATTTGACCCCGAATGGGGTCAGGCAAAATCCTTTGGATTTTTCACCATTTCGCTGTGTTAGATTTTTAAAACGTTATTTATGTTGTTTTCAAAACACAGATTTGACAGCTGAAGAATACACACAGATATTCGATACCGATTATTTCCACCGGAAGGCGGATTTAAATTTTGACAATCTGCCTGTTTTTTACGGTTTAGCTGAACAACAGCTTCAGAGAAGCGCAACATTCCTAGCACCAAAGGTGCGATGAGGTATCAAGCTTCGGAGAAGCGCAACATAAAGTTTGTTATAAATCAAAAAAGGCAGCCAAAGCGGTGCCTGCGGCGCGTTTATTTTTTTTAAATTTGACAGTGGTTAAACTGCTCTGCAAGAAGAATTTTCACAGTATGACAGTGCACAAAAAAACCGACCCTTTTCGGAGTCGGTTTGGTGCCCAGGACAAGATTCGAACTTGCACACCCATGACAGGCGCTACCACCTCAAAGTAGTGCGTCTACCAATTTCGCCACCTGGGCAGAAAGCTTTGTACGCTGAGGTTAATTTTTTGTGAATGCAAAAGTAAGGCAAAAAGTTCAGTTGAGCAAATTAATATTGATTTTTTAATCAAAATTTCTCAACAACTAAGCCATATTGTGGAAGACTTTTTGTACATCGTCATCGTCTTCAAATTTTTCTATCAGTTTTTCGATATCTTCTTTTTGCTCATCAGTAATTTCTTTGGTCACCTGCGGAAAACGCTGCAGAGAGGCTTCTTTCACTTCAATGCCCAGCTCTTCCAATTTTGCCTGCATTTGTCCAAAGTCCTCGAAAGCGGTGTACACATAAACGGTATTTTCTTCGCCCATTTCAATTTCTTCGGCACCGCCGTCAATGAGGTCGAGTTCAATATCATCCATTGTTTTGTCTCCCAATTCGAAAACAAACTCCCCTACTCTGTCGAACATAAAAGAAACCGAACCGCTGGTACCCAGGGCACCGCCCGAGCGATTCAGATAGAGGCGCATATTCGCCACTGTACGCGTAGGATTATCGGTGAGTGTTTCTAACAAAAAGGCAATGCCATGTGGTCCGAAACCTTCATAAACAACTTCGGTAAGGTCTTCTGCATCTTTCGAAACAGCGCGCTTGATGGCATTTTCAACATTAACCTTGGGCATATTGGCCACTTTGGCACTTTGCACTGCAATACGCAGACGCGGATTGGTCGATGGTTCGGGACCGCCTTCTTTCACCGAAAGGGCTATTTCGCGTCCAATTTTTGTAAACAATTTAGCCATCTGGCCCCAACGCTTCATCTTGCGATCTTTGCGATATTCAAAGGCTCTTCCCATTGTATTGTATTTTTAAATTGACAATTATGATTTTGCAGTTGCAAATATAAGATTATGTATGGGAAAATAAAAAAGGCCTCTTCTATTTTAATGGTATTATCCTTCAGAACAGGCTATTCTGAATATTTATTTTAAAAAAATACGCCTAGCTCTTGGAAATTAAACGCAGTACATCTAATTTTGACTCAAACAATAAAAAATCAATCTCATGAACTACGTAAATGCTTTTCAAAAAATTGCCCTTTCATTAGGTGTACTTTTCTTCGGTATCGGTGTATTTATTTATGCCATTAATCCCGCTCAGGCAGATAGTCCTACAACTACTAATAGTACTGGGAAAATAATGATGAGTGAAAGTGGGTTTGTTTTAAATGGAAAAGCAGTCTATAATGTTCTCGTCTGGGATACAGAAACTGGAAAATCAAAAATTTATGCCTTTAATCCTACTACTTTAAAAATGATGACAGCAGAATACCAAATTCCTGCTAGTCCACTTTACTAAAAGCCTCCTACAGCTAATCGTAAGCTGTGTAAAAAGTTTAACATAGAATTATCTACAGCAGGTTGCATAAAATTTGTAGCCTGCTGTTTTTTTTGCGTTTTCGTTCACAAAGGCTTACCATATATGAATTATGATCTCGTCTATCGGACGAGAAGAAATTAGAATTATTTTGTGAACTCTGTGTAACCCGATAGCTATCGGGTCTGTGGCCTCTGTGGTTAAAAATACATTACGAAAGTCACACTTAGGGCTATTTCACGCAAAGGCGCAAAGCCGCACCAGATCTAGATTTACGCAGAGACGCAAAGATCGCACTTGTGTGTTTAGAAATATCAAACGGAATGGATTTTGTTGACCCCGTAGGTGGTCAAATATTGGTAACAGACACCATAGTGACTGTGACCACGGCCCCGTCAGGTGGTCGTACACATGATACCGATCCGTTCTCTAGCAGCGTCATTAAAATACCGCACTCCTTCGGTATTGTTTTTCACAAAGGCTTACCAAGTAGGAATTAAGAAGGTAGAAATTAGAATATTTGACAGTGCTCTCTGTCACAGCACAGTGGTACTTTGTGATCTCTGTGTAACCCCGAAAGCTCTCGAGGGTTGCGAACTCTGTGGTTAAAAACACATTGTGCAGCGGCATTAAAATACCGCGCTCATACGGTATTGTTTTTTCACAAAGGTTAAAACCGTTTGGAAAAAATTCGTTTCGCTTCGCGGAGCTTACAATTATTAACAGCTGAAAAACTGAAAATCTAAAAAAAGTAAAAAACTGATGCGCGTCATCATGGCTTTGGTTTTCGGTCATTGAAATGAGGTTCACAGCCACCTACCTTTGTAACATCAAATAATCGAAAACGAATTTAAAAATCTACAAAATATCAAACGTCATGAAAAAGTTATTCATCCTTACAGTAGCCATCACATCTTCATTGCTTTTTGTTCAGTGCAAAAAAACTGAAACTTTAATTCCTGAAGAAGCAACAATTACAACAGTAAAATCGCTCAGCTCTCTCGAAGGCACAACCTGGACAGTAAGATCCTTAGTTTCAACGCCACGTTCAGTAAATCTAAGCTGGACAAAGAAATTCCCTAAAATGATTTTCTCTGCCGATATGATTGACTTAAAACTTGGAATGGATTTGTGCGACAAGCAATACACTTTCGACAATAATCTTTTAACTGTAAATCCGCTTTCGAACTGTACAATCACAAACAATGATCACGTCACTTTAAACGATATGTTCAACGGTGAATTTACCTGTACTTTCTCGGTTGATAATCCCGATCTGATGAGCATCAAAAATGATGATGGCACCGAAATAACTTTGGCCAGAGTCAATCAATTTGGTTCTACCACTGCAGTGCCTACGGGACTTTCGGTCAATTAAAATACCTTTATAAATAAAATTATTTAATCAATATTAAACAACATAACGCTGTAAAAGGGGACTTAAATTAAGTTCTATTTTCTAAACCAAAATCTAAAATTATGAATAGAAAACCTTCAATAACAATCGAAAATTTAATCTAATTTATCATAATTCATTCACAAAATTTCAGCAAACAAAATAACTTAAAATGCAAAGCCACTCCGAAAGGGTGGCTTTTTTGTGACGAGGGGATAAAATACCCTCTCGCCACATTTTACAAACATAATTTCAATATCTTATGCGCCATGGAAAGTCTTCCAGGTCGAGTTCGGGAGCTTCTTCTTCGTCAATTTCTTCATCGTCAGTTTCGTCATAAGATTCAAAGAATTCATATTCAAAATAATCATCAAATACAGCATCCTTTATTTTTGCATCCGCAAAAATTGCATCCTCCAGATTTGCCCCACAAAAATCAACACCATCTAAAATGGCGCCGCTAAAATCAACATCCCGAAGATTACAGTTTTTAAAGGAAGCATTGGTTAGGTCGGCATTTCTGAAACTTGCAAACACTAGGTCTTTATGGTCAAATTTTACAGCAATCAAGGAACAATTATCAAAATTTTCATAACAATGATTCTTCCTGTTGCTCAACAATTCAGTTTCATATTCCATCGGCTCGAACAATAATTCATCTAGCGCAGTTGATTCATTGTTTTCATAGTAGTGATCATTAAAAATATCCTTAAAATAATCGGTACTATGAGTAAAATCGGCATTTGTTAAGTCCGCATTTTCAAAATTAACCCCTGTCAGTTCTGCCCCTCTGAAAATTGCCCCCTCCAGGTTAGCGCCTTCAAAATCGGTTCCCCCAAGATAAGACCTTCTAAAATCGCAATCCTCCAAATCGCAATCCACAAAACTCATCTTCTCCATATTTTTTTCGGAGAAATCGAAATCGATAAAACCTTTACCATCCAGATTAATTTCAGAAATTTCGTAGGTCCAGGAAAGTATGTCCAGATCGAAATTTTCGCCCAGGCTGGCACCTGTCAGAATATTTTGCACTTCATAAATACCATAAAAATTTAATGTACAGTAGGAAAGATCTCCGCTAACCTCATTATAAGCACCATCAGGGAATTCCAATCCGGATACATTACAATCATATATCCTACAGACATCACCATCAAAATATCCATCAAGATTTGAATCAGAAATGGTACAATTGTAAAAAGTAATTTGAGCTATTGAATCTAGATTGATACCCTCAATGTAACAATTGTTTAAATACCCAATGCAACCACGCAGTGTATAATCTCCATAAAATTCTGCGTTTTCTATATCTACCCAAATACTATCAAATGTGCAAGAGAAAAATTGATTTCGAAAATTACAAAGATCTTCTGCATCATCTATGTAAATTCGATCAAAGCGACAATCATCCAAATTCATATATATAATATATGAGTAACTAATTTCACCATTTATATCGCAAGCAGTCAAGCAACAATCTTCATCTAAAGAATAATCCCCAATATCAACAAAATTGCAATTTTCAAAAGTACAACACTCAAACCTAATCCTCGAGTGGCCTTCAAATTTAATTCCTTCAAAGCTACAATTGTAAAAAGTCAAATCATTCATCATATCAAAGTAATCCTCAGGCTCATCAAATGCAAAATCGCGGATAATTTCTTCTTCAAACATTTCGGCAAGTTCGTATTCCATTACTTTCATCAGTTGCACGGCAAGGGCTCTGCTGTCGGAGCCACTAAAATACAATTGCATAATTTTTTCAAAATCTTCTGCTTCCATAATGTTTTTGTTTTTTTGGTTGATAATTTTTTTTTGGACCAAAATTTTCAAAGAACTGCTTCTATTAATAGAGGAAAGAAATTTAGACATTAAGAGGAAAGATATAAAGAGAAAAGATTTTTCAATTTGAAAATCGAAATTCGAGACCAGTAGGTCAATCCGTAAAAATCTGTATTAACGTAGTTAACTGTGAACATCAGTATTGACCACCTATAAAATCTGTGTAAATCGGTTCAATCTGTGTGGGACAAAGTCCTGATCAGTGTTCTAATTAGAGGATAGTTTTGAAGACATGAAGATGAACCTTTCTCGTCCCAAGACGATAGCGTTCCACGTAGTGAAAGGGTGTAAGATTTATAACCCCGAATGGGTAATATTTTTTGATCATCTTCCAATAATGCCACCCTTTCTGGGTTTTGATCTACTTTACTTGCATTTTTTATAATAATGCCATCCCTTCGGGATTTTGCTAAATTGAGAGAACGAAAAAACTATCAAGTTCTATTTTTATGGCAAGATCGGCTGATCTTAGCAATTTCATCTATATTTTTTTAAACATGGATTTAATCTCGTCCGATAGACCAGGATCATAATTCAAATTTACTAAGACTTTGTGGTGCGCTGTGTAACCCCGAAAGCTTTCGAGGGTTTGTAAATCTTTGTGGTTAAAATACATGAAGACATATTTGGGCGGAGTCTCACTCCCAGATTTTCATAAAAAAACCACTGAGAACTAATTCCCAGTGGCATTTTCATCTCGTTTGAAGAACGAGACAAATTCTCAAATTAACTGATCCCTTTTCTCCATCAAAATCTTCCCTAACCAATTTTCACCAATCATTTCATTATCTTTAAACATTGCACCCCAAAAACGACTACTCACAGAATTTCTTTTTTCAATATTTTCATAAATGTAAGCATCACCAGTTATCAACAATTTTCTGGCGAGCTCGGGATGCTGGGCCAGTTTCAAATCAATCACCAAACGCATATTTTCTAAATCTTGCTCACTGCGAGGCTCCAGAATCATTTTAGCCTTGTGCTTTTTGGCCTTCATTTTTGCACTCATTGGGCTTTTTTCATTTCTTATCAATTCAATAATTTCTTCATCTTCGAAACGAAGGGCCTGAAATAGCGCCTCCGATGTCTTCCAAATTTTATTTCCATACTTAATAGGGAAGGCCGACATGTTTCCCATCCAGCCGTGAGGCAAATCCACCTTAGTGAACCCGATCATTTTTTTTGTGCTCATAATTTTTTTTATTTAAGAAGTGATTAAAAAAATACAATTTTCAATTTTTTTTCTTCAAAATAACTTAATAAACAGACCATTAGGGACATAAAATTTAATTTCCATGCCCTAAAAACTTAAAAATTTTCCACATTTTCAAAGAACTTCATCGTCGACGAACCAGCAAAACCAATCCGACTGACACAAAAGTTCCATGTTGGTGAAATATTTTTGAGAAAAATTAAAAAGCCAATAAATGTTAGGGTTATAACTTTTTATACAAAATATAATGTTGTATAAAAGAAAAAAATCCCTTGCAGATTTTGCGAGGGAGGGATTAGATTGAATTAGGTCACTCCTACGGAGCTTTAATTCTTGTTTGTATTCTAAGTACAGGTCGCTCGGATGGAGCTAAGCGCAATCAAATCAAGTATTCACAAAACTAAAGGGGCCTCTCACTCCACCCGAGAAATGCACCGACACTTCCAGTGCTTTTTGCAGTACATCCCGAACCAATACCTCCTCCGAATACAATGTTTTCAGGGCGCCCAATGCATATTTTTCTCCACAGCCTACTGATGAAAAACCATCTATCGGTTCAGATACCTGAAAATCACTGTGGATTTCAAATAAGCGGTTTCTGTAGCCGACAAGAAATTGGCCTCCTTCTTCCTCTCCGTTTATATTTTTTGAGAAACCACCATTTTTGAAGCATTTGCGTAGCTCATCCACAAAGGTTGTACACATAAATGCGTACAGGTCAAACTGCGCTACAGGATATTTTAAAATGCTTGACTTAGATTCCTCAATGTTTTCAAAAGTTGCCATCAGATACTGAATTAACTGCATCATCCTGAAGGAGGTGGTACAACCAAATACAAAATCACCCTTTTTAAAAACCTTGGGTTGTTTCACCGAAAACACATCCAATCCAGAAACAGCAGCTGCATCGCCGCCAAGTATTACATTATTATTTATTTTGTCTATTGCACCTACTATACAAGTCATATTTAATGCATTTATGATGTTAATATTGCGCTAAAATAATAATTCTTTTCACTCATTTACTTAACCATTCACAAAAAAATTACCCAGCCTTTCCAATCACCTTCCCTATCGGCTTCCCGTAAAGCAGAAAATCGGGAATATCCAAAGGCTCAACAGTTAAGAATTTTGATGGGTTGCTGCTTTGGTAGAGTTCTTCTCTCAATTCCATGAGCAAGATGCCGAGCATATTTTCACCCTCCAGGATATCCGGATTTTCCTTGCTCGGCACTGCGCCCCAGAACCTGTCTTTATGACTTTCTTCAACAATGGGTTTTTGTCCGCTACTCCTCAACACCGTACTGAAACTGCCATAGTTTTGCGCAAGTTTTACCCTGAGGCACCAGCGCATAATATCCAGGCACACATCGTCCCAGTCTGCTCTGTTGTCTGTTTTCCTGTAAGGTTTGCCTTTCATTTTTGCGCTCATAGGACTCTGCTGCGCAATAATAATTTCCTGTACATCGGGCCGGCTCGGAAAGCGACAAGCCTGATACAATGCTTCTGAGGTTAGGATGGCAATGCCATTTACCACCAGGTTAAATTTAGCAGCCATATTGGATAATGATCCGTTTGCTTCTCTGGTTTTTTGAAAAACGCAGCAGAGTTTGGTTTGGTATTGCATAGGGGGAAAGAATGAAAGATGAAATCCCGATAGCTATCGGGAGAAAGATGAAAGATGAAAGATGAAAGATTTGAAGAGCAAAGAAATCGATAATTTGAGAATTTGAGAATTCGGTAATTTGAGAATTTTTTAATTCGTCTCGTCATGCAGACGATTTTTCCGAACGGCTTTAGCCTATGTGAAAAACAGTAGCAAAGGTGCGCGGTATTTTAATGCCGCAGATAATTAGCCGGGGACAGCAACTTCTTCCCAGTACAATTTATCCTTAACAGCAACTAAAGCTATAGCTTTTAATTTCTGATGCGATTTTAAAATGGGGTCATTTTCAAGATAGTAAATTACTTGACCTCTGGCTGCATCCATCGTTTGCTGTAGCTGATTTTCATCTGTCTGTTTCAGGTATTTGATTTCGAAAATATATTCATGCGGTTCGGCACTAGTATCCGGATGTCGCAGCAATTCCAGATCAATATAACCTTCGTTGCCCACTTCCCGTTCAGAACGGACATAATAATATTTGGCCTGAAACGCATAGGCCTGTATGGCCATTTTGATGTACTTTTCATCAAATTTTATAAAATCCCGGTTTGACAGTGCTTCCAAAAGTTTTTGTACCAGCATCAGCAAGGGACCAATATTACCATCGGCAGTATCATACATCACTTTTCTCACCTCATAGGCCTCATCCATAAGTCCTGCTTTTTCCTGAAGCAGATTGGCATAATACTGCCAAAACAGTTCCTTAATGACATAATTGGGAATGACAAAAAGCGGCAATCCGTATTTATCCGTTCCTCCCAATGTAAGATTACCCAGATAATAAAGCAAATTCACAAAAGCTATTCTGTCAAAAGATTTTTCAAATGAAAACTGAAAAATAAGTTCAGTACTGATTTTGCCATTTTTCAGAATTTCATCCAATACTGTCAGGTTCTCATTTAAATTTGCCCCCTGAAAAAGCTTTTTGATTTTGCCGTAATCGGGCATGATGTTGGGGTCGAGCATTTGCTCAGGATATTCCTGTTCGGATTTGAATTTATCCAAAAAATACAAAACCATATCGGAATTATAAACAGTATCCGGATATCGGAGATTAAAGCGGTATCCGTTGTACCAGGACTTTAAATCAAACATTATTTCTTCTGCCCGGCTCTTATTCACCAATACCAGATTCAGTAAATCACTAACTTCTTTTTCGCTGAATCCCATTAAATTATGAAATTCCTTATCAGAAGTAAGGTGTGTGCCGATATTGAAACCGCTTGTGAGTCCATCCATTGTCACTGGAGAAACTCCTGTTATAAAAAAGCGGTCAATCAATCCTTGTTGTGTGGCAATTTTAATAGTCTCATAAAACTTTCGGATATATCCGTTCTCTGATACAGATGTTTTGAATTCGCCAAGATCCCTGATTAGAATTTCATTGGTAAAATGGTCGTACTCGTCAATTAGAAGATAAGTTGGGATCTCATCCCTGGTCTGTTCCTTCCAGGTTTTCAGGGACATAAAAAAAATGTTCATCATTTCTCCTGGGGAGCCAGATGTTGATATTATTCCCAACACATATTCGTTCAATAAATCATATCTTTCTATAAAATCTATGAGGGTGGAACGGATTTTACTCAAAAAATATTTAAAAGTATCTTCATTAGACTGCGTATCTATTCCACTGAAATCAAATTTTAATACTCTAAAGGAATTGGCTCCTGGTGTAGGGTTTTGACCAATATAATATTTGGAAAAAAGTTTTTCGAATTTATCCTTTTCCAAAAGATCATAATAATACTCCAGTATGGACACAAAAAGACTCTTGCCCATTCGGCGGGGACGCAAGAAAATGGAATAATTCTCCTCATTTTCCAATATTTCAATATATTTTGTCTTATCAACGAAGACAAAGTTCTGATCAGCAAGTTTTTCAAAATTGCTGATGCCATATGGAAATTTTACAGGAGTCATTTGCATAAAAAAATCTTTAGCGCAAATATAATATTTTCAGAGCAGATTTTCAAGGCCTAATTTCAACTGAGAAAATGCTGATTGTATCGACAGAAAAAACTCCGCTTCAGTCTTGATCTGTTGAAGCGGAGTTTACGTAAATAAAAATAGTAAAAAAACTTTTAGGAAGAAAGTCGGCTGATAAGTTTATCGGTGATAGCCAAAATTATTGCTTCTGCATTGGCATTATTTGTAGCATTTATGAAGGAAAAATCAAAAGTTAGTCGGCCATAACTGGCAGCCTTACGGCTATCATCGCCCTTTTTTATATATGCTCCTTCTGCAAAATCAACTTTTTCCGCTTTATTAATTTGATCGACACTTAAGTCCCAGCCAAATTTCTTGAGAATTTCACACATATCACTTAAAAATTCGGGAGAATAACCCCAAAAATCAATGTTTAAAAAAGTATATTTAGCTTTAGGATTATTGCAGTAAATTACCATAATTTCTTCTGATTTGCCCGCGTCAGCCCATCGGTAAAAAGTGGTAGCCGTTTTGGCATAGTTAATTTTAGAACCTATTTTCGATAAACTAGCATCCAGTTTTGAAAATACCTTAAACCATAACTCAATTGCAATAGGGTTACTTTTCGATTCCGCAAGCTGTTGTTTTTTTGCATCCACGCCCGTAAAACGTATTCGCTTTTCGCCAATTTTTACCACACTTTGTTTTGCCTCCTGATTATCATCGACCGATGTAATTGCTGCAAATTCCATAGCGGCCTGCATGATTTCATCCAATTCGGCTCCAAATTGCTCTGAAATAGTATTTAGCAACTCGAGTATGCTAAAAACCTTGCTTTTGAGGTAAGCATCCGATTGGCAAAGTCCCCATACTACTTTTTCCCAATCCTCATCAATCAGTTCATTTTCACCGTATTCCTTAACTTTTTCCGTAATAAGTGACCAATCGAGTCCATTCCTTGCAGCGAAGGCCTGATTCCAGTTTTTATAATCCGGCGAAATACCCAAATGCCTGAATATCTTTGGATAAGTTATCTGAATTCCCAGCAAGGTAAAGAGCATCAATTCTTGATTTTCGGAACTTTGTTCGTTATTAGTTTCCAACTCAGTCTTCCTGATAGTGTTCAAAAGACTGAAAGTATTCATAAACCTTTTTAGGCTTCGGGGATTATAACCAACGCTATTTTTTACAACATCCAGATAAATCTGTTTCAGATGATCAGGAATTTTCATGCCCAGATCTGCCATCTTTTTATCCAGAAAATTGTCAATATCGTAAGCACCTGTAGGCATACTGAAAGGCACCTGTATTATCTTATCGAAAAAGGACCTGAATTCCCTTTCATTCTCGTCGGTTTTTTTGCCAAATTTTCCTTCAAGGCCTTTCACCACGACATCGTAGTCGATAGCGAGTACAAAGATGCAATGGTTCATGTCGAACATATTTTTCAGGGCCTCCAAAACTTCAACAGCATCGCTGGGATTGATACGGTCCAAGTCGTCCACAAAAAACACAACACGTTGATAAGGATTACGGGTATCAGCAATTAGCTTGTTGATGACTTCTGATATATCAGCCTTTATCTGTGCAATTTCAGCCCTGCTGATACTCTCTGTACCTAATTCTGCAGCCGCTCTTACATCAACACCCAGCTGACTGGAAGCAACCTGATTCACAAGATTACCAAAAAAGCGACCAATTTTTTTCATAGCCTTTTCGGTCTCCTGCCTGATCGTCCAGTTTTTTCCGCATGATTCTTCCAATGTTGTTAAAAGTCCGTTCAAAACAGCGGGAGTGGTCTCTTTTGCGCCACGAAACATACTATATTCCCAGGTATTCACCCAGGATGTCGCCACATTCATGTTGTCCAATGCCTCGCGCAGCATATACATCAGAGACGTTTTGCCGGTTCCCCATTCTCCCTGAAGGCCAATAGTAATCGGGGTATCACTCTTAATAATAAAATTTATCAGCGCCTGTGCGTATTTCGCAACTTTTAACTGATCTTCCGATTTACTGATGATTGGCCGGTCTTTTATGCTGATGTTCATGTTGGAAATATGATCTGTTTTAATTATTTACTGGGTTTGTTTGCCTTTATGATGTCCAATTGTCTTTTAGCCTCTTCTACCTGAGCAATATAATTCAGAACCTGTCTTTGAAAATTTTCTTTTTGTCGGGCCTTTACGACTTTATCGGTTTGTGCATTAATTCCCTCCTTGCTTTTGGCTACAAATAAGGCTTTGCTCTCCTTGACACGTTGTAAATGCTTCTTTGCATTTTCTACACTGATTTTCCATTGTTCCAGTCCCATACTTTTGTAGTTTTTTATTAAGAAGAAATATAATTTACTTAATGATTTGATTTTTTAAAACCTTACCCAATTCCAGTTTCTGTTCATCAGAAATAAGACCATAAGGCTTTTGAGCTGCCCTACCAAATGCAACAGGAATTAATTTTCCTTTGGAATTATAAACAAGTTTTTCGACATGATAAACATCTTTTCTTTGCTTACCATTACCTGTCTCGTTAAACGAATGCCATATTTCACTTGTTTCTGAAAAATTATTTCTGATGTGTTCCATTGCGACGGAAATAAGTATCAAATCGGGATTTAATTCTTCGACTAAATCGAACCATTGCTGATAATTTGCAATCTCGTCTTTTTCCTCTTTCTTTAATTTGCTCCAGGTTGGCGATGTTGCCCAATGAGAACATATATCTGTATGTAAAGCTCTGCTTTTATAATTTTCATTCCTATAAAAACTACTATCCAAACCATTCAGAATTGGTTCAAAAGACTTGAACCAAGGTTTATAGGCATTCTCTTCAAAATAATTATTTAGGGCTAATTCCAAACTTTTATCATCACCTCTAAATTCTTTGAATCTTAAGCTGGTCGAAAAATTATCTTCTTTTTTCTCTCTGAATTCTTTATCCGATGGATTAAGTCCCACTGTAATAATCTTTAACTCAGATTTCATGTAGGCATTTTTATCCCCAAACCATTTAATTGGCATTAAATCAATTTTTTTCATAATATTATTTTAAAAGTGGTTCGTTAAAATGAGTTCCAAGGCTAAAGCCATCGTTCAATACTTTGTCAGTTATTTTTTTCCAGATGTTATAGATTTCATCTTTATTTTGAGACAAGTATTTAACACATGAATAATTACTGCAAAAGTTAAGACCTAATTCATTAAAATCGAAACTAACTCTTGGAAATCCTTCAGAATTTAATCCTGAATTTGGTTTGCATGGTACATAGCTGAACATTTTATCATTTTCGTCGTAGCTGATTCCTTTGTAAATTTTTTTATTTTTTGGAGAAACATCAGATATGTACTCTCTGGTGCCTGTCCATTTCAGGGTTGCATTTTTATACATTTCAGTGTAGTTGGCTGCATTATTCTCAAATACTGATTTTGAGCATTCATGTTCACCCACAACAAAAACAGTGTCCAAAACGTATTTGTCTTTAAAAGAACTTCCAAACAAAACTAAACTTCCTATCTCAAGATTTAACAACTTTCCTCTTTGTTTGCAAGTAGCATATTTAAAATAATCACCATAAACATAGGGGTCTGTATTTTGAATATTTCCTGTCAATCCTTCATAAGATCTGTAAAAAGGAAAATGAATTCCAAAGCAATCATTTTTACCCAAAACCTGAAATTCTGAAAAACCCTCCCATTCTCCCCAGAATAGTAAGTCACTTTCAACTACTTTATCCCCGGGGTTGTTTATATATGAGCCCTTATTGCAGAGGAATTTGCGGTAATGGATTTTATGCGTATTCCAAGGGCGAATAATGTTTCCATTTTCCTCAAAAAAATCTCTACCATTTGATTTATATTTCAACTCAGATCCTGGATGATTAAGCTGAACAACTAATGAATGTTTTTTCATTTTTTTGTTGTTTTAGCTTTCAATATTTTTTCAGTCAGAACTTTATCCATCGTTTTTGATTCATCCCAATAATCTTCAATTTTTTTATTTTCGTTACCTTCTCGACCTATACCGTAATAACTGATTACATCTTTTTTTGTTTTCCCCTCGATATTACATATATTACAAATCCGACTAACCCACAAAAGAGCTTCATCTATATTGTTTTTCAAAATTAGGCGCTCAATAACGGCACTTACTATTATATACTTATTTTTATTGAGTTTTTCTTCAGAAACGTCGCTCTCATTGATCACATTCATAGCTCTTTCATACTCTTCATTCCCAACTAAAAAAACTGCTTCTGCAAGAGAAATTTTACTTTTCCCCAAACCATTATTATCGAAGTATCTTGCCCCTTCAAACTCATATTTCGTAAGGCAATCCTCAACGGAAGAGCAACCATATTTCTGTTTCCCGGAGTTTGAATATAAATAGACATAAATAATTGGAAAAACGCTCATTGCGACGAATGAATAAATTAATATAATACAACCCTTTTTTGCTATACCACCAAAAGTATTTGTTTCACCCCCCAGTCCGGAAAATCTGATAAGATTGTTTACAATATTGGGCTGACCTTCGCTTTTCTTTTTCTGATGCAACTGCGCGTTCAGATAAGTTCAAATTCATCTTTATCAATGCCTTCTTTTTCAGCTTTATTGATTAGAACTTCTTTTTCTTTAGCGTTCAACTTGCCATCCTGCAGAGCAGCTTCCATTAGTTTTTGAAGACCTTCAGAAATATTCATAATTTTTTATTTTATAATTGATTTTTAATTACTTGTCTATTCCATCAAAAGGATCATGCTTGCCTAAGTGAAAAACTTTTCTTAACCAAGGTAATTGATCATATTGATAT
The DNA here is from genome assembly GCA_945888475.1 of Saprospira grandis DSM 2844. Lineage (GTDB taxonomy): Bacteria > Bacteroidota > Bacteroidia > Chitinophagales > Saprospiraceae > Saprospira > Saprospira grandis_C. The sequence goes on from CAMDAB010000035.1 coordinate 26,026, forward strand.
TTTTGCAATAGTTTTTTATTGCCCTCAATTTCAGCTTTTGCCTGCATTTCATCTTTATGTTTCAAATATGAAAAGTTTTCCATTGTTGAATCTCTGCGAAACTCATCGTCGCGCTCTATCTTTTTAATCTTATCCTGATACTGCTGCATTTGGAAATCCCAGTCTCTTTTGGCTTCAGGTTTTAATTTTCTAAGATAGTCCTGATAAATTTTTTCAGTTTCAGCAAAACAGGAAGACTGTCTGTCTATCATTTTGTAATAAGCCATTGCAGATTCGTTGAAACCTGAGGCTGAAGGATCATTAGCCTTGCCAAGTTCAGCTTTCATTGAAGCGAGTACAGTTTGGCAATTTGTATTGAGTGATTGTTGAAAAAATTCATCTTTTTTTGATGCTACCTTTTTGAAACAGTTTTCGGCCTCCATTGGAATATTATTGACTATGGTAAAGGCAGCATCGAAATTTCTGAGCTTCGACTGCGATTCCGCTTCCTGCAAAAATTTATCACAATTATCTTCATAATATGCCAATATTTTTTTCTCGCTTTCCTGAAGGAACTTATAAAAATCATCATTGTCGAAATTATAATCACGAAATGCATTAATAAAAGCTTTAGCAGGACTGTCGCCAACTCCTTTTACCTGAAAGCTGTAAGTAGCAAATACAGTCTCAGAAGCAACATCGCAGGTCATGAGTGTGACCTCATAGGTGTTAGCATATTTTGTTGGTGCGGTTCCCGTAACGTTCTTGGATAGTAAATTAATATCTGGGCCAATTATAAAACGAGGGTTGGCGCCATCTCCTCCATAGCCTACTTTAGCAACGGCGGCATTCAGGCGTGTAGCCAGCAATTGTTTGCCGGAGGCTCCAAGATCTGGATAATCTGGAATAAAGGGGGTAAGTTTTACACTCAAGGCATATTCCCCTGTTTTTGATCCTTTTTTTCCATCCTTACCACTACCATTGCTATTGTCTTTCCCAAAGGCATCAGAATTTTCTTTTTTGCCGTTAAGGTCATCTGAGCTACCACAAGCTCCCAGTAAAGTGATTAAAGACAAAAAAAGAGCAAGTGTTATTTTACTATTAAAATTCATGGTTACAGATTTATTTTATTTTAAATATTTTAAAGTAGCTTCTTTTCTATAAACATCAGATAAGTAGGCTCCAATAAAAAAGCTTTTCCCGTTATCTCTTGAAACCTTTTTTTCAAGAAGCTCCAGGATACTTAAATCTATCAGTAATATAATTTCATTTTTATCAATATTACTGTATTTATATTTTGAGAGCACCATGTCTATGATTGCATTGAATTCTCTTGCAGATTTATTGTAATCATTATTTTTATTACAACACGGATCAGCACTTAAATCAAAATCGGTCTTTAAAAAAAAACTTTTTTTGTTACTAAGGAACGTGTAAATCTTTTTATATTCTTTATTTTCAATCATCTCATCTAATTTCTTTTCAAAGCCTTCGTCAGAAAGTTTATTGTATAAATAAATTAGGTTAGCTTCTTTAGCTGTAGCTTCCGCTTTTTTAAATTCGCCTTCTCCTACAAAATAAACTATTTCTGATTGTACAATCTTTAGAAGGTCTTTCTGATAAATCCCAAGATTTCCATCCATACCTTTTGAAAGGCTGGCAGCTTGAGCATCAGAAATTTTACTCTGCGATTCTTCTGGGTGACAAGCTAAAAAATCTCTTGCCACCTCAAAATCATAATGATCTAGGGCTTCTTGGATATTGGCGTATTTATATTTTTTTTCATTTTTTTTAGCTTTAACACATTTTTTGAAAGCATTCATGCGAATATCATATTCTGAAGAGCATGAGACTAAACTTGTTGCAATGAGAATTACTAATACAATAACTAAGTTTTTCATAGTAAAAAGTTTTGATTACTGTATTTATTTAGTTCCCTCAATGAATATCATAGCATCGCCCAGGCTCTGTGTTTTGTTTTTAGATTTTAGGCTACAGCCTTTTTTCAAAGCCTTGTTCAGCTCACCGGCAAAATCAAAAGCAGTGTATTTTTTACCCTCTTTGGTTTTGGATGCAATTCTTACATTGGTGAAGAACATCTCTGTTCCAGTATTTTTTGACATTTTGAAGGATTGGTTTACTGTATTGTCTTTTAGCCAATTGGATATGCGCTCGTTCAATTCCTGATCGCCACAGTCATCATCAATTTTAACATCACTATTTTTCGATACAGCAACTCTTAGTGTTATTTCTATACCATTAGCAAGGAGATTGGCATAATGTCCGGTGATTTGTTTTTTAAATTCAGTAATTGATGCCGGAAAATCGCCTTTTATAAGCCCGGGCACATCATTTTCTTTTTTATCTGCCCCGGCATTGGCTTTGGATGTTGCAGCCACAGCCTTGTTGGTATAAACATCCAATGCTTTTACAGCATAGGTGAGCGATTTATTCAAATTTCTACTTTTGGGATCCGTCTTAAGTTCATAATCCAATTCAATGATGTAGTCAGGTCGAACGGTATTCAAAAGTTCAGCTCTCAGGTCTCTGGCGACATCTGTCATTTCGTCCATTGCATTGTTATTTGCAATTTGTTTCAGCTGCTGTTCCATATTTTCAAGCGGGAAGCCTGCTTTTGCAAATTCTTCCTCAAGCGCTGCAATAGCAAACTTAAGATCAGCATTTTTAATAAAGGCCTGCTGATAATTTCTGTCATAGGAAACAATGCCTTGATTTTCTACTTCTTTTAGATAACCTAATCTTTGAAGCATGGCATCTGAAGGAAAAACCATAATGGTCGGCATTGATTGGGTCAGGGCATTAGCGCCTTGTTTTTTACTGCTTACTTCGCTGTCATTAGGCATTAAGCTACCATTACCACCTCCACAAGAAACCATAAAAAGGCTTAAGCAAAAAAGACATACAAGATTTGAGATGTTTAAAAAATAATCGTTTTTCATAAAAATTGGTTTTGAAATTAGAGTTTTGTTTCTTTAAATAATTTTTTTCTTAATTTTGACTTTGTTAAATTTTACTTGCACAAAGAAAATAGAAATACCTTGCGTTTTCAATGTGTATTGAGCATATTACAATGTTTAAAGGACATAATAATTTGATTTATATGACAGTATTTGAAAAGGTTAAGTTTTTTAGAGAAAAGCAAGGATACTCTCAGGAGAAGCTTGCCTATCATTTGGGCATTGAACAGTCTCAATACAGCCGCAGAGAAAGTGGACAGGTAAAATTCAGTGCAGATGAAGTGCTGGCAATTTCGAAAATATTGAATATCGAAATTTCAGAACTTATGGGGGATAATACAGTAGTATTTAATTTAAGCACTCAAAACGGTGGAAATTTTGGCCAGTATGTTAGTATCCCTGAAGTGTTGATTACGCAATATGAACAAAGGCTCAAAGAAAAAGACGAAACGATTAATCTGCTTAAATCAGTTATAGAAACCCTCAAGAATACAACCCCAACATCAAATCCATGAATTTCTCCTCCCGCGTAAACGGTAAACTACTCATCAGTGCCGAATATTTTGTCATAGATGGCGCGACAGCCCTGGCACTACCTACTCGATACGGACAAAAAATGACTGCAAAAAACGGCAGCGAAGCCGGCATCCTGCATTGGAAAAGCTATGACCATGAGGGCAATTGCTGGTTCGAAGGCAAATTTAAACTCAGCGATTTTTCTACACAAGAATGTAGTGAAGGAGAACAAAAAACAGCCGATCAGCTGCAGAAAATTCTGCTCGCTGCAAAACAATTGAATGCAGATTTTTTAAATAAGGAAACAGCCATAGAAGTGGAAACTCATCTGGAATTTCCACGCGACTGGGGATTGGGATCGAGTTCCACCCTCATCACGATGTTTGCAGAATGGGCTGCCGTGGACCCTTATGTACTCCTTGAAATGACCTTTAAAGGCTCGGGCTATGATATTGCCGCGGCCAAAGCAGCCGGACCTATTGTTTTCCGCCGTTTCAACGGAAAGCCACAATGGGAAAGTAGCAGTTTCAATCCTGCTTTTAAGCAGCAGCTCTATTTTGTGCACCTCAACAAAAAACAGGACTCGAGAGCTGCACTGGTGAAGTATTTAGTCCGCCCGCCCGATGAGAGAACGGTAAATTTGCCGCGCATCACACAAATCAGCTTCAACCTCGCACAATATGCTCAAGATCTCGTTGAATTTGAAGCACTATTGGAAGAACACGAGGAAATCACCGCAGCAGTACTCAATCTGCCCACTGCCAAAGAACAGCATTTTGCCGATTATTGGGGAATCGTAAAATCGCTCGGCGCCTGGGGTGGTGATTTTGTATTGGTCAGCAGCAATGAACCGGAGGAAAAAACCCGTCAGTATTTTAGTGAAAGGGGATTTGAGACGCTAATTGGGTATGAGGAGATGGTTTTAGCATAGAGGAAAGAAGCGAAGAGGAAAGAGGAAAGATAATTTGAGAATTTGAGAATTTGAGAATTTGGTAATTCGTCTCGTCATGCAGATGAGATTCCGAAGGGCTTTAGCTTTTTTTCATTTTTCTCCTTTTCTCAGTCTGTAATTTAAACACAGATTTGACAATCCGTTTGTTTTTACGTAGTAATTGAACATCAGCTTCGGAGAAGCGCAACATCCCTAGCACCAAAGGTGCGATAAGATATCAAGCTTCGGAGAAGCGCAACATAAGGATTGTTCAAAAATAGAAAAGACTGTTGAATGGTTAAAATTAGAAAAGTCTATTCAAAACACAGATTTGACAATCCGTTTGTTTTTTACGGAGTAAAATACCAGTATTTTGTGCAACAAAATCTAGCCCCGATAGCTTCCTCGAAAGCTTTCGGGAGGGGTCAGTATTGTCCATTAGATCCGCGTTTGGTATCTTCTCAAAATCGATAGGTTTTTCTCCTGCTCACCGTGAGATTTTAAACTCAAAGTTCGTCCCTTTCTCTTCTCTTTTTTACTTTTTTCATCGCTAAAAAAGTAACAAAAAATCTAGTCCTCAGCAAGGCGTTTTAGGGTCATAAGCCCGAATCGACTAATTTGTCGGATAGCAAGGAACCCTAAACCGGAAGCAACAT
>CAMDAB010000036.1 GCA_945888475.1 Saprospira grandis DSM 2844
AGGGTTTTACCCTCACCGGTAGCCATCTCAGAAATTTTACCTTTGTGCAGCACAATACCACCAACTAACTGAACATCGTAGTGTATCATGTTCCATTTCACAGTATTTCCCGCAGCCTCCCAGGTATTCTTCCAGAAAGCTTTATCCCCCTCAATCTTGACTGGAGATGCATTGCCCAGACGGCCTGCTATTTCACGATCAAATTCGGTAACGGATACTTCAAGGCTTTCATTATTCGTTAAGCGACTTGCAGCTTCTTTTACAACGGCAAAAGCACGCGGAAGAATCTTTTCGAGTACTTCCTCAATCATTTGATTTCTGCGTTTCAGCAATTTATCCACCTCGCCGAAGTACTCCTGTTTTTTGCTGATATCATCGGTTTCCTGAGCTAAATTTTTCAGATTTTGAATATCGGCATCGATTCCTTTGAGGTAGTCTTTTATTTCGGTACGGAATTCATGGGTTTTATTTCTGAGTTCATCGTTGCTCAAGGATGAAAGTTTATTAAACTCTCGGTTTATTTCATCAACAATAGGCCAAATTTCTTTTAAATCGCGGTCTCTTTTGTCGCCAAAAAGTTTTTTGAGAAAGCCAAACATATTAGTTTATTTATAATTTGAAAGTAGGTGAATTTTCCAATTTGCAAAAATAATATTTATAATAGCATTTTGGAACTAAACAGCATGAAAGATGAGATTGATTTGATAATTCTAGCCAAAGAATAGCTCAAAACGCTGAGAGATAAAAATCTTTTAATCTTTTATCTCTCAGTATTAGACGGAACAGGGCAATTGTTTAAGAACCGAACTGAGAAGACTTTCTTAATTTAATTTGATATAGCACAAAAAGTCCCAAAGTTACAGTCTAGCCCTCTGAGGTTCAGCATCACACATTTTGGCATATTTAATACAATCTTCGGAGAAAGAAAAGTTTCCTATCGTTCAAAGCAATATACAAATACTCTTCAAGCAGAATTAATTTTTGATAGAGCTCAAGTTATAATTGTAAATAAATTATCTTTGTCAGTGCTTATTTATTTAAGTTTTTATATACATATCCTGAAGATAGGATATCATTTACATTTTTACTTTAAATAAAAAAATATATGAAAAATATATACTTTCCCTTGCTTTTATTACTTAGTATGAATTTATTGGCGCAGCATTCATTGTTGAATAATTCACTTTTTCTGGAGAATAAAGGACAAATTAAGGGGACTGATGCACAACATGTAAAATTTCTACTGCAAGATAAAGATTTTACCTTGTTTTTAATGGACAAAGGTCTTTCCTATCAGTTTAGCAGAAAAAACTATTCCGAAAATTTGTATTCTGCAGATAAGTTCTCAGATTTTGAGAACTCTAGCAAAGAGATTCTAGTCGAAACCCATAGAATAGATTTGGAATTCATTGGCGCCAACCCAAACGCTAAAATAATAAGCGAATCAGCGTCTAATGAAAAAGTAAACTATATTGACAACAAAAATATCAGCATAAGCGGGTTTTCTAAAATTACTTACCAAAATATTTACCCAAATATTGACTGGGTGATTTACACTAAAGATGCTAAAGTTAAATATGATTTTGTCGTTCACCCCGGAGGTAATCCGAATAAGATAAAATTTAAATCGCATTGGGCAGATCAAATTAAACTCAATGAAGACGGTAGTTTTACAATGAATTGCCCTTTGGGTTCTGTGACAGAAAAAGCTCCTTTGACTTTTCAAGGCGGAAAAGTAATTGCTTCAAAATACCTGCTTAAAAAAGATATAATCCAGCTTAAAGTTGCCGCATACGATGAATCAAAAACGTTGATTATCGATCCGGCATTAGATTGGGTGACTTATTATGGCGGCAATGGCAGTGGTTCAGTCGACGAAGCAGCTTTTTCTACCTGTACCGATGCATCGGGAAATGTTTATATCGCTGGACGTACATCTTCCACAGTAAATATTGCATCGGGCGGACATCAGAATAGTTTCGGTGCAGGTTATGATGCTTTTTTGGTAAAATTCAACAGCAATGGCGTTCGACTTTGGTCTACCTACTACGGTGGGGCAAACTGGGATAGTGGCTATAGCTGCACTACCGATGCACAGGGTAATGTTTATCTTGCAGGAGCAACTGCAGGTTCAGCGGGTGCTATTGCATCGGGTGGACATCAAAATACCTACGGAGGAGGAAATAACGATGCTTATTTGGCGAAGTTTAACAGCAATGGTCAGCGTATTTGGGCTACCTACTATGGAGGAAATGGCGATGACTTTGCAAATTATTGTATAGTTGATAATACAGGTAATGTTTACATTGCAGGAGCGACTTCCTCCACAAGTTCTATCGCCTCAAATGGGCATCAGAATACATATGGAGGAGGAACCTATGATCCATTTCTTGTAAAATTCGATAACAATGGAGTAAGGCAATGGGCAACCTATTATGGCGGAAACGGCGGCGGTGTTGTTGATGAAATAGGATACTCATGTGCTACAGATCAGAACGGAAATGTATATCTTGCAGGCAGAACCAATTCTCAAACGGGCATTTCCTCAAATGGTTATCAAAATAGCCTTGGTGGTGGATATGATGGTTTCTTAGTTAAATTCGATGGTTCAGGACAAAGACAATGGGCTAGCTACTATGGCGGAAACAACTGGGAAAGTGCTTATTCATGCGCAACAGATGCAACAGGAAATATTTATTTGGCAGGTGCAACCGCAGGTTCTGCCGGAGCAATTGCGTCGGGTAGTCATCAAAATACACATGGTGGTGGCACCAATGATGCTTATCTGGCGAAGTTTAACAGCAATGGTCAGCGTATTTGGGCAACCTACTATGGTGGTTCGGCCGATGACTATGCTACCTGTGCAGTCACTGATGTCTCGGGCAATATCTACATCGCAGGTAACGCGGCATCCACTAGTGGAATTGCATCAGGCGGGCAACAAAATACCTATGGAGGAGGAAATTATGATGCCTTTTTGGCCAGATTTGATAGTAATGGAATCCGCTTGGATGGTACTTATTTTGGTGGGTTAGGCGATGATAGAGGACATAGCTGCGATATCGACCCCGCAGGGAATCTTTACCTTTGCGGGCAGACTTCCAGTACAAATCTAGGCTTGGGCGGACATCAAAACAATTATGGCGGAGGAACTTTTGACGCTTATCTGGCTAAATACAATGTTACTTTCCTGGGTATCGAAGCGGCACAAAATCCTCTCGATGCAAGACTCTATCCAAATCCGACAAGTGATTTTGCTAATCTTGAGCTACTTTTTGAAGCGCCTGCCGATACGGAGATAACGCTCTACAATCAGCTTGGTCAGCTTCTTTTAACCCAAAATTATTACCAGTTAAGCGAAATTAAGCATCAGTTCGACATTAGTATGTTGCCCTCTAATATGTATTGGGTTGAAATTAAAACTAAAAAAGGAAAAAGCATTTTGCCGCTTCTTAAAAAATAAACAGTTCTATTTTAACTGACATCTAAAAACAAAACAACATAAAAGCAGCTCAAAATGGGCTGCTTTTAATTTTTATCTTAATAAATTATTAGCCAATTTATTGTGAAATTCTAATTGAGATCTCTGCACATTTAAAATGCCCCTCCGGACATTTCTTGTGCCCATGTGCACCACAGGGCCTGCAGCTTAGATTCACCTTTGTTTCAACTATAAAGGAAATATCAGATAGTGGACCAAAGCCATAGTTTGGGGAGGTTGAACAAAAAACTGCTGTCACAGGGGCATTCATTGCCGAGCAGATATGCAGCGGACCCGAATCGAGTACATAGTTCATTTCGGCTTGTGACATCAGCGCTGCATCTTTGAGGAAACTGAGTTGGCCTGCCAAAACCTCGATTGATTGATGCTGACACATGTTTTTGAGTCTATGGCATATCTCAGCATCTGCTGCTGAGCCCAGTAAGTAAATCTTTTTATCGCTTGGAATACTATCGATAAGCCCTGCCCATCGTTGGAGTGGTAATGCTTTGGTGGGCCACAATGTGGCTGGAGAGATTGTGATGTAGGGTTCAGGATAGTTTTCTTTGACAAAATGCCAATCGTCTGCACTTGGGTAAAGTTTTGGTTTTGCTGACTTCTCATCGCTCAAATGAGCTATAAGTTCTTGATTCCTTTGAATCTCATGCTTAGCCCATTCATGACCAATTCTTTTTGTAAACAAAAAAGAGAGCGGGTTTTGTCTGAATCCGATTTTTTCTTTAGCTCCGGAAAGTGCTGTTAACAATCCGCTGCTGAAATGCCTGTGGACATTCACAACAGCATTGTATTTATTTTTCCTGATTTCAGCAATAAGCCCAAAGAGGCTTTTTAGCTTATTTTTTTTATCAAAAAGCAGTACTTTTTTTAGCAAAGGATGCCCTTTCAAAATTTTTTCATTGCCCTTTTTTATCAGAAAATGAATTTCGGCTTCGGGATAAAAGGCATGTAATTTCTCGATAAGCGCTGTTGCCAAAATCACATCACCAATAAAGGCTGTCTGTATAATCAGAAATCTTTTGGCCACTTTAGCAATTTATTTTTGATTGTTTTCCAATCCTTTCTTTCGATAGACCAGATAAAACAATGTACCGGTAAGTATGCCTGCCAATCCAAACAAAATAATCATCAGTTCAGTTGATCCAAGTTGCCTCAACAGATAAGCAATTGCAATGAAGATTATATTCACCATGGCCAAAACAGCAGTAGCCTGCAAATGCGTAAATCCAATATCGATTAGCAGATGATGTACATGTGTACGATCTGGGTGAAAAGGAGATTTTCCACGCATGGCACGCAAAATAAAGACCCTTAGTGTATCGAAAAGCGGTATAATCAAAATGCCTACTGCCACAGCAGGAACCGATTCTATAAACAATTCATCGTGCCAGACTTTATTATTTTCAATAAAGGAAATGGATAGAATTGATGCAGACATTCCGACTATCAGTGAGCCGGTATCACCCATAAAAATTCTGGCCGGAGTAACATTGTAATACAAAAATGCCATAAGGGCACCTATGTTTGCTGATGCTAACACAGCAAGGTCGAGTCTACCATGCAGATAAAACCACAAACCAAAAGCTGCACAAGTAATAATCCCTATCGTTGCTGCCAATGCATTGATTCCGTCAATCAGGTTAAAGGCATTGATAATCACAATAATTGTGAAAACTGAAAGGGGAATGGCTATCCATTCGGGGATCTCATTAATGCCAAAAATACCGTAAAGACTGCTTAATTTTATGTTTGCTTTGTACACAAGTATAAAGGCAGCCAATAATTGGCCTAAGAATTTTTTAACAGGGGTAAGCGGTATAATATCGTCTTTAGCCCCAATTAAAAATATGATAATATAAGCACAGAGCAGGTATTTAATGTAATCATGCTCAGGATTGTCACAGCTATCAAATGGGACCCAGTAAGTTATAGAAAAAATTAAACCTGCAAAAATACCAATACCACCCAACGAAGGCGTCTGTTCTTTATGGGAACGACGCTCATCGGGTTCATCGTATAAATTCTTTGCAATGGCAATTTTAATAATGGACGGAATTGCAAAGAACGAAATAATAAATGCAGTTATAAAACTGGGTATAATATCGAACATGAGTGTTACTGCCGACAAAATTTGCGACAGAAAATGTTAGGAGTCTGTTAAAATTTTAATTCAACCTTTACTATAACTGAAAAGTATGCAGTTTTATTATAAAGTTCTCAACAAAGTTCTCATATCAATTCGCTCTGCAACTATTTTTTCTACTGCTTCAATGGCAACTCTTTCCTGTTTTGTTGTATCACGCTCGCGAATTGTTACGGTTCCATCTATGGCTGTCTGCTCATCAATTGTAATACAATAAGGCGTTCCGATGGCATCCTGACGACGGTAACGGCGACCAATCGCATCTTTCTCATCGTACTGACATTCGAAAGAATATTTCAGTCGGTCGAAAATATCTCGTGCAACTTTTGTTAAAGCTTCGTCCTTTTTTACCAAAGGCAATACTGCGCATTTTACTGGCGCCAGTGCAGGATGGATTCGTAGTACTTTGCGGGTAGCATCTTCTCCATCGGCATTCGGTATGATATCTTCCTGTAGGGCATGACTCAAAATAGCCAGGAACATACGGTCACAACCGACCGAGGTTTCCACCACATAAGGAACATAGCTCTCTTTCAATTCTGGATCGAAATATTGCAATTTTTTACCGGAGAGTTTTTGGTGCGCTGTAAGGTCAAAATCGGTGCGGGAGTGAATGCCTTCCAATTCGCGGAAACCAAAGGGAAAATTAAATTCAATATCCAGTGCAGCGTTGGCATAATGCGCAAGCTTCTCGTGATTGTGATAACGGTGCGTACTATTGTCGCCAATTACAGCACGATGCCAGTTCATACGCTTTTCTTTCCAGTGGTTGTACCATTCCATCTCAGTGCCGGGGCGAACAAAAAACTGCATTTCCATCTGTTCGAATTCGCGCATGCGGAAAATGAACTGACGGGCAACTATCTCATTGCGGAAGGCCTTGCCAATCTGTGCAATTCCAAATGGAATTTTCTGACGCGAGGTGTTCACTACATTCAAAAAGTTGACAAAAATACCCTGTGCCGTTTCGGGACGCAGGTATAAGACATCGTCACCAACCGAACCGCCACCCTGTGTGGAAAACATGAGATTGAATTGACGAACCTCAGTCCAATTGCGGGTTCCGCTCACGGGGCAGACAATTTCAAGTTCATCAATTAAAGCTTTGAAGGCTTCGAGGTCGTTGTTATTCATCACCTCGTTCATTCGGCGTAAAGCCTCGTCTATTTTTACCTGAGCTTCGAGCACTCGTGGATTCGTACTGCGGAATTGCGCCTCATCAAAGGCATCGCCAAAGCGTTTTTTTGCTTTTTCGACCTCTTTTTCGATTTTCGATTCCTGTTTGCCAACATAAAATTCCTCAATGAGATGATCGGCACGATATCTTTTTTTCGAATCCTTATTGTCAATCATCGGGTCGTTGAATGCAGCTACGTGACCCGAAGCAACCCAAACCTGTGGATGCATAAAAATGGAAGAGTCGAGGCCAACAATATTCTCATGTGCCTGAACCATGGCCCGCCACCAATATTCCTTGATGTTGTTTTTAAGCTGTACGCCATAGGGTCCGTAATCGTAAACCGCGCTGAGTGATCCGTAAATTTCGCTCGATTGGTATATAAAACCATATTCTTTACAGTGGGAAACAATGTCTTGAAAGTCCATTTTTATCTTAGTTTGATTGAAGCGCAAATATAGCAATCTTAACGGATTGAAAATAAATTTTAAAATTTTTAGTTCGTAAAACTTATTTGAAAATAAGAAAATGCCGCTTTATGAATGAAAAAGATCTAATTTCATCTTCTTCAGTTTTGGTGTCTTTGAGGGCTTTTTAGGTTTTATCTACATAAAAAGTGTAGTGGCGGTACATTTTTATGTACATAAAAGTGCGGTGTAAATACATTTTTATGTACATAAAAGTGTAGATTTGTTGCAGTTTTATGTACTTAAAGGAAAAAAATAGAAAAAATGTATAGAATATTAACAGAAAATCTAAGAGAATGGAAGGCCAATCCTGACAAAAAACCGCTGATAATATTGGGCGCAAGGCAGGTTGGCAAAACCTGGCTGATGAAAGAATTCGGAAAAAATGAATTTAAAAGCATAGCTTATTTCAATTTTGAAAGCAAAAGAGAACTAAGTGCAATTTTTGCCCATGGGTTTCACGTAAATCAGATTTTGTCGGCACTTTCAGTCATAGCAGGTTTCAAAGTTGATGTAGAAGGTTGTCTGATAATTTTCGATGAAATACAGGCATGTCCAGAGGCATTGACAAGCCTAAAGTATTTTTGTGAAGACCGTCCCGACATTCCAATCATATCGGCGGGTTCTCTATTGGGTGTTGCCAGTCATCAGGGCACTTCTTTCCCGGTTGGCAAGGTTGAATTTTTACAGCTATATCCGCTTAATTTCCATGAATTTTTGCTTGCAAAAAACAAAGGAAATATCTTGGAACTCATCCAAACAGCAGATTCTCGCATGATCGAAATTTTTAGTCCTGAATTGATAAAGCTTTTGAAAGAATATTACATCGTTGGCGGCATGCCCGAGGCTGTAAAAGAATTTTGCGAAAGCGATGATTACAGAAAAGTCAGAGAAATACAACTAAATATTTTAAATGCGTATGAAAACGACTTTTCTAAACATGCCCCTTTGGCACAAGTTCCAAGAATAAGAATGGTTTGGCAATCTTTGCTTTCGCAGTTGGCAAAGGAAAACTCAAAATTTATTTATAATGTTATGAGACCAGGAGCCCGTGCAAAAGATTTCGAATTGGCAATTGAGTGGCTTAAAGATGCAGGGCTTATCCACAAAGTTAACCGCCTCAACAAAGTAGGTTTTCCCCTGGCTGCCTACGCCGACTGGGCTGATTTTAAAATTTATTTGAATGACCTTGGACTTATCTCTGCTATTGCCGAACTTTCACCTGAAATTATTTTGAGGGGAAATGAATTATTCAGCGAGTTTAAAGGAATTATAAGCGAACAGTTTATACTTCAACAACTGCTTTCCGCTAATGTTAAACCTTATTATTGGAATCCGGAAAATACAAGATCGGAAGTTGATTTTATAATACAATTGGATAATCTTATCGTTCCGATAGAGGTAAAAGCTGCTGAAAACGTTAAAGCCAAAAGCCTGAGTATTTATTATGAAAAATATAAACCTGAAATTTGCATCAGAACATCGCTGGCAGGATATAAAAGTCAGGAATGGTTACAAAATGTTCCGCTATATGGTTTTTTAAATTGGTTAAACAGCAGATTGAAACTATAAACAAGCTATTATTCTGCACTTTAATTAGAAGCTGTCTAAACAAACTTGTATATTTGCATTTCAAATCAACACTGAACTATACATTCAAAGAATATGTCGCTTTTTCCTGAATATGATGTAATTGTGGTCGGCGCAGGTCACGCAGGTTGCGAGGCAGCCATTGCCGCAGCCAATATGGGATCGAAAGTACTGTTGGTAACCATGAATATGGAAACCATTGCCAAAATGTCCTGCAATCCAGCTATGGGCGGCGTTGCCAAGGGGCAGATTGTGCGCGAAATCGATGCCATGGGCGGCTACTCAGGCATAGTGACCGATCATACTATGATTCAGTTCCGTATGCTCAACCGTTCCAAAGGTCCTGCCATGTGGAGTCCCCGTGCGCAAAGCGACCGCATGCGCTTTGCTGAGAAATGGCGCCTGATGCTGGAAGAACACCCCAATGTGGATTTCTGGCAGGAAATGATTGGCGGCCTCATCATCAAAGATGGCGCTGTGAAAGGTGTAATTACGTCACTTGGATTGGAGATTCCCGGAAAATCAGTTGTATTGACAAATGGCACCTTTTTGAACGGGCTCATTCATATTGGCGAAAAACGCTTAGGTGGTGGACGAGCAGGAGAAAGTGCGGCTAAAGGCATCACCGAGCAATTGGTTGACTTGGGATTTGAATCGAACCGAATGAAAACCGGAACACCGCCCCGTATAGATGGAAGAACCATCAACTGGGATATCATGGAAGTGCAAGCTGGTGAAGATCCTGCTGGTAAATTTTCTTATACCGATACGCCAAAATTGTTGGAACAACGCCCTTGCCATATTACTTATACCAATGAAAAAGTACATGAAATTCTGAAAACCGGTTTCGACAAATCGCCCATGTTTACTGGGCGAATTCAAGGATTGGGGCCAAGGTACTGCCCATCGATTGAAGACAAAATCAACCGATTTTCTGACAAGGACCGTCACCAGCTTTTTGTAGAACCCGAGGGTTGGAACACCTGCGAGGTCTATTTAAACGGTTTCTCTTCATCTCTGCCCGAGGATGTACAGTTCAAAGCCCTGAAAATGATTCCCGGCTTTGAAAATGCCAAAATGTTCCGACCAGGTTATGCAATCGAGTACGACTTTTTTCAGCCAACGCAGCTGAAAATGACCCTTGAAACCCGTCTCGTCAGAAATTTATTTTTTGCAGGACAGATAAACGGCACTACCGGATACGAAGAGGCTGCCTGTCAGGGCATGATGGCTGGTATCAATGCACATCTGGCTATCAATGAACAGGATGGTTTTGTGATGCAACGCTCCGATTCCTACATTGGCGTACTCATCGACGACCTGATCAATAAGGGCACCAATGAGCCTTACCGTATGTTCACCTCCCGAGCCGAGTATAGAATTCTTTTGAGACAGGACAATGCCGATATCCGACTCAGTCCTTTGGCAGCTGCAATTGGGATTAATGTGGATGAAAGAATGCTACGGGTTGAAGCCAAGAAAAAAGCCGATGCGGAAATCAGACAGTTTTTCGAAAATTACAGCGTAGAACCATCAGAAGTTGAACAATATCTTGTTTCATTGGGATCGACACCAATGCAGCAAAAAATGAAACTCATCAAGGTGCTGCTACGCCCCGATGTGAGCATTGTTGGATTGGCAGCCGTACTACCCAGACTCAGCGATTTTATCGCACAATTCGATCCAGAATTTGTAGAATATGCCGAGATAAATGCCAAATATGCCGGTTACATCGAAAAAGAACAGGAAATGGCCGATAAAATGAAAAGGCTTGAATCGGTAAGATTACTCGACAGTTTCGACTACGCACTAATTCAGGGACTTTCCTTAGAAGCCAGAGAAAAACTGAACAGGATGAAACCTACTACCATCGGGCAGGCCAGCCGTATCAGTGGAGTTTCGCCAAGTGATATTTCTATTTTGCTGGTACATGTTGGAAGATAGGGGATGATTTGAAAATTTGGTAATTTGGTAATTTGAAAATGTTTTTACTGTTCGTTAATCGTTAATTGTTTTAAATTTAATTGTCTAGAGTCTATCGTCTGAAAGTCTGAAGTCTAAAAAAAGTCTTGATACTTGCTACTTGATACTTGATACTAAGAAAATGAAAGAAATAAACAAAGAAGATAATTTCCTATTGGTACAGGATATCGCTGCGCTGATAGAAGATAGTAAAAAACAATTAGTACGTGCTGCCAACAGTACCTTGACCTTGCTTTTCTGGCATATTGGAAAACGTATCAATGATGAAATATTGAAAAATGAACGTGCAGAATACGGGCAGCAGATCGTGCTGACTGTGTCGACACAATTGGAATTAAAATACGGCAGAAATTTCAGTGAAAAAAATTTGAGAAGAATGATTCAATTTGCAGTTGAATTTTCTGATTTTGAAATTGTCGCGCCACTGGCACGACAATTATCCTGGTCACATTTTTTAATTTTAATTCCCTTAAAATCAATAGAATCTAAATTGTACTATGCGCAAAATGCCCTGGAACAAAACTGGGGTAAACGAGAGCTGAGAAATCAAATTGAAAGAAAGTCTTTTGAAAGAAATGAAATAGCCAATACCAAACTTGCTGAATTGCAGCCGGAGCTTATGAACACTTTCAAAGATCCCTATATGCTGGATTTTTTGAATTTGAAAAATACCTATCTTGAGCAAGATTTGGAGCGCGCTATTTTGCAGGAATTGGAGACTTTTATTTTGGAATTAGGTAAAGGTTTTGCCTTTATGGAACGCCAGAAGAGAATGATCATAGATGGCGAAGATTTTTATCTGGATCTCTTGTTTTATAACAGAAAATTAAAGCGTTTGGTGGCCATAGAGTTAAAGCTCGGAAAATTTCAGGCTGCACACAAAGGACAGATGGAGTTGTATTTGAAATGGCTCAACAAATATGAAAAGCAGGAAGATGAAAATCCTCCAATAGGACTCATACTTTGCGCTGAAAGTAATAGAGAACAGGTAGAATTGATGGATGTACATAAGGACGGAATCATGGTGGCGGAGTATTGGACAGTTATGCCCGCAAAAGAGGAGTTGGAAGCGAAATTACATCAATTATTGATTGAAGCCAAAGAGCGAATTGAACGCAATCGAAGAATTGATTGAAAGCGGAAAGAAACGAAGATGAAAGAATTTGAAAATTTGAAAATTTGAAAATTTGAAAATGTTTTTACTGTTCGTTAATCGTTTTTACAGTTAATTGTTAATTGTCTTGAGTCTAGCGTCTAATAGTCTAAAGTCTTTATACCTGCTACTTGCTACTTGATACAAAAAAGCTGACATCTGATAATCTGACAATCTGACTTCTGATAATCTAACAATGAGCCATCACCACGACCACCTCCACCCGCACCATGAACACCATCACCACGGACATCATCACCATGGAGATATTAAAAATTTGGGAATAGCTTTTTTTCTGAATCTTACCTTCATGTTCATAGAGATTGCAGGCGGTTTATGGACTAACAGTGTAGCAATCTTATCGGATGCTTTGCACGATTTTGGCGACAGCCTCATCATTGCATTTGCCTGGGGATTGCAGCAGCTATCGGAAAGGGGAAGGGATAAAAACTATTCATACGGTTACAAAAGATTTTCTGTTCTTGGTGCAATCATCACCTCCTTGGTTTTAGTTATTGGGTCTGTTTTTATTATCATATCTGCTATTCAGCGACTACAAGCACCGCAGGAGGTTCATGGATTGGGTATGCTGCTGCTGGCCTGTCTGGGCGTAATTGTGAACGGGGCTGTAATGTTAAGACTTCGCGGTTCCAACTCTGTAAACACCAAAGCCATTATGCTCCATCATCTTGAGGATTTAATGGGTTGGGTTGCCGTACTGATAGGCAGTTTGGGCATCTGGCTAATGGGCTGGTATTTCTTGGATCCAATGCTTTCCATCGCAATAGCAGCCTACATTCTTTTTAATGTTTACAAAAACCTCAGGTTTTCTCTAAAAATATTTTTGCAGGCAATTCCCTCAGGAATTAAGATTGATAAAGTGATACAAGCGCTTCAGACCAACGAGCAGGTTGTGGATGTACATGATGTTCACATTTGGTCTTTGGATGGTGAGTTCAACATTTTAACTGCCCATATTGTTATATATGATGAAAAAACAAGTATTGAGGCACTGCTGCCGCTGAAAAAACAGCTGGAATTGACATTAAAAAAGTTTGGTATTGAGCACAGTACCCTTGCATTCGAAACAATTAATGATGATTGCGGATTGACTGAATGCTAAAAAAACATACTAAATTTCACTTATTAAAAGTTTTTTAATCTAATTTAGCGCTCTGTACTCATTTGAACATTCTATTTTTTAACCAATGTAAAGCTTTAGCCTTCTCAAATTTTTTCGGAATAAAACGAGCTGAAACCTTTACATTATATTACACACAATGGATTACGCATCAGAATCGTTGCAGCTGCATAGGCTGCTCAAAGGAAAAATAAGCATCAGAAATAAAATGGACGTGCGCACTTCAGAGCATCTCTCATTGGTTTATTCTCCCGGTGTAGCTGCACCCTGCCTCGAAATTGCAAAAGACCCCGAGAAGGTTTGGGAATACACTATCAAGAGTAACTGTGTCGCTATTGTAACAGATGGCTCTGCTGTACTGGGCTTAGGAAACATAGGTGCTGCGGCATCCATTCCTGTTATGGAAGGTAAAGCAATGCTTTTTCGCCAATTCGGTCATATTAATGCCTTTCCTATCTGTCTCGATACACAGGATACTGACGAAATAGTAGAAACCATCCGCAGAATTGCACCTGTTTTTGGGGGTATAAACCTTGAAGATATTGCCGCTCCAAGAAGTTTCGAAATTGAAGAACGACTACAGGATTTAGGCATTCCGGTTTTTCACGATGACCAGCATGGGACAGCGATTGTTGTTTTGGCAGCGCTTATCAATGCTGCAAAAGTTTTGGGTAAAGAACTGAGCGAGCTTAAAGTTGTTATCAATGGGGCAGGGGCAGCTGGCGTAGCTATTGCACGTCTGCTTCGTTGTGTTGACAATGAAGACAATAGCACCTGTGTGCCAGTTAAGGAAATTATACTTTGCGATAGCAAAGGGATACTGTCTTCTAAGCGTGATGATATGAATTCGTCAAAAATGGCAACGCTCACCTATACTAATCCAAATGATATTTCAGGAACGGTATACGATGCCATTGTTGGCGCCGACGTGTTTATTGGTGTAAGTGTTGGCGAGATGATGACTGCCGAACATGTAAGAACCATGGCCAAGGACCCAATCATCTTTGCCTGCGCCAATCCAACGCCCGAAATTATGCCCGAAGAAGCATACAAAGGCGGAGCAGCAATTGTAGGTACTGGACGCAGCGATCTCCCTAACCAAGTTAATAACGTATTGGGCTTCCCCGGTATCTTCCGCGGCGCGCTCGATGCTCGTGCAAAACGCATCACACCTAAAATGAAATTGGCAGCCGCCTATGCTATTGCCGAATGTATGCCATTCCCAACCAGAGACATGATCATTCCACCGGCGCTGAACGAAATGGTCGCTTTCAAAGTTGCTGAAGCAGTTCGCATCGCAGCATTGGCCGAAAAAGCTTAGTGTCGTAAAATAAATACTTAATCCTTCCGTTAAATAAAATGGAAGGATTTTTTTTTGTTTTATTACCTAAATTTACCGAGATATACTATATTTGCGGAATAATAGTTAATTCTATGTTGAGAAAACTAACGATTTTGCTCTTTTTATTGATTCTCTCTGCTAATTGTTACGCTCAGAAAACCAAAGAAAACACAAACCAAAGCCAAAAAATGAAAGTGGAAATCTGGTCGGATATTGTATGTCCATTTTGCTACATTGGTAAAAGACATTTTGAAATGGCATTAAAATCATTTGAAAATGCTGCTGATGTTGAAATTGTTTGGAAAAGTTATCAACTGGACCCTGAAATGCCAAAAAAACAGATTTTAAAACAAAATGTATATGAATATCTTGCTGTCCGAAAAGGAATTAGCACCGAGCAATCGAAAGCGCTGCACGACAATGTTGTGAAAATGGCAAATGCTGCCGGGCTCAATTATAACTTTGATAAAACTGTGGTTGCCAGTTCCTTCGACGGCCACCGACTCATTCAATTGGCAAAAAGTAAAGGACTTGGCGATGCCGCTGAAGAAAGCCTTTTCAAAGCTTATTTCATAGAAGGCAAAGATATTGCTGAGCACGAAACATTGTTGAATTTGGGGAAAGAGATCGGACTGGACGAGTCAGCTATAAAAGCAATGTTGCAATCCGATCAATACAGTAATGAGGTAAAGCGGGATATTCAGCAGTCGGTCCAAATAGGTATTGGTGGCGTCCCATATTTTTTGATAGACGGACGCTATGCAGTATCAGGCGCTCAGCCCGTTTCGGTTTTTCTGCAGACCCTTCAAAAAGCCATTAAAGGCAAAAAATAAATAAAACCAAGGCACTAAACTTACCCCTTAATCCCAAAGGGGGATCTAAACCTCGAATCAAATTGACCCGTATTTTTGCTATTTCAGATATTCACGGTTGTGCGTACACCCTCAATGAAATGCTCAATCTGATAGGCCTTTCAAAAGATGATGAACTTTATCTGCTGGGAGATTATATCGACCGTGGTCCGCGAAGCCGAATGGTAATGGATACGATAATGCGATTAAAGGAAGAAGGCAATAATGTACATTGCCTGAGAGGTAACCACGAACAAATGATGCTAGAGGCCCCTCAAAGCAAAGAATATGCTGCAATATGGCTGCGCAATGGAGGCACTGAGGTTATGGAGGAATTCGGTGCCACACAATTTTCTGATATTCCAAATATGTATTTCGATTTTATCAAAGGTCTCGATTATTGGTTCGAAAGAGATAATTTGATTTTGGTTCATGCAGGTTTCAGACTACTAGAGAATGGATCCAATCCTTTTGAACTAAAAAAAAATATGCTTTGGATCAGAAAATGGGAAGAACAGCGCGGCGTTGGAGCATGGTTGAACGGTCGAAGGGTCATTCACGGACATACTCCGCAAACTGAAAGGCAAATCCGTTTTCGTTTCGATAATCCTGAAAAATATCCGATTCTCAATATTGATAATGGCTGTGCATATGATGAAGATGGTATGAAACAACTCTGCTGCGTGGAGCTTACTGAAAGAAAGATTTACTTTCAGAAAAATATTGACTAGTCAAACAATTCCTATTTTTGTTGCCGTTCAAATTTTGCCGACGAACATTATATCCTGTTTCGATAATTTTATGATGAAAAAGCTATCTTTGCAGCATATTTTCAAAGCAGTTTTTTTCATTTTTAAAAATACATTATGATTTATCTATCAGAAATCAACGACGAATACTTTACTATTGGCGAAATTAGTTTCAACGAAGAAATGGAAAGTGTTTTCTCCGATAAAGAAATACTTTGGGAGGATGTTAAATCAATCCAGTTCAGTAAAAGTAAGGACGATGTCAATATTCAACTCAATAACGGAGAGCATTTTCATCTTCCATCCGATACCAGCGGACTGATTAGCCTTTTCAAAAATATGCCTGCATCAGTAGCCAATTCAGATAAAGAATACATTGAGCAGATTTATGCAGAACTGAGCAGCTGTAATGTATGCGGAAATATTGCTGTTTGGCAACAGCAATGTAATGTTTGCCATAGCGATCAGAACGATGTAAAGGACAACAACCCAGCTGTAGAACTCGAAAATATAAAAGAAGAACAGCTACAACTTTTTGCTACTTACGAAGAAAATGAAGCCATTGACTGGGAATTTCACCTCGACCCACATTTCAAACGTGACCCGAATTGGAAACTCCTTGTTACAGAAGAAGAAATCATGGCTTTCAGCCGCGAAAATACCTGGGACGAAGAACTGTAACCAGTAAATTCGTTTCAAGAAACGAATCATAAAAACAAATCATTGTTTACAATACCCAACATCATTACCCTCTGCAATGCTTTTTTCGGATGCCTTGCAGTATTGAGCATTTTCAGCGGACAGACAGTGTGGCTGCCCTGGATGTTGGGTATTTGCCTTTTGGCCGACTTTGCCGATGGGCTAGCGGCAAGGCTATTGAAACAATCATCTCCAATCGGAAAAGAACTCGACTCACTGGCCGATGTAATTTCTTTTGGTTTGGTTCCTGGTGCAATTTACTATTTGCTGCTGTGCAAAAGTATGGGACAAGAAGTATTGGTATTCGACAATCCTAACAGTTATTTGCCGGCCTTGGGTTTTGTCATGACCGCATTTTCAGCAATGCGACTGGCAAAATTCAATACCGATAGCCGCCAGACGGAGCATTTTATTGGTTTAAATACCCCTGCGAATACTATTTTTACACTTGGTCTGCTGCTCACTGTAGAAAATAATAATCTAGGACTTTCGCAGCTACTGCTCAATCTTCCCTTGCTTATCATTCTGATAGGTCTCTTTTCCTTTCTGCTTATTTCGGAAATACCAATCTTCTCTTTTAAATTCAAAAGCCTTGGCTGGAGCGGAAATGAAATACGTTTTGGATTTTTGATTGCCTCGCTAGCGGCATTGATAATCTTGCCATTGGGACCGGCAATGATGGCTTGTATCTTATTATATTTGTTGAGTTCAATCTTGCTGATGTTGATAAAAAAGGTACTATGAACTAATACTGCATTAGTTAGCGGCATTAAAATACCGCTCTCCTTTGCTATTTTTTTTCTCAAGAGCTTAATCACTTTGGAAAAAAAACGCGCCGCAGGCACCGCTTCCCAATGTCTGAAGCACTAGCGTATGGAAGCAGCATCGGCTGGCAATGGCACTGTTGTGGTTTTGGACAAATGTTGAGGAGTAATAAATGCAGGTTAGAGATGCTGCTTCCGTCCCGATGGTTATCGAGGATAGGGTTCCTTGCTGTTTGGCAAATTAGACGATTCGGGCTAATGACCCTAAAACGCCTTGCTGAGGACTAGATTTTTTGTTACTTTTTTAGCGATGAAAAAAGTAAAGAAAAAGAGAGATGGACACACTTTGGTTTTTTATGCCCACAGTGCCAAAGGAAGAAATCACTTTCGGATTTATAGAAGATTGTTAAACATGGATTTAAAAGACAATACTGATTCACACGGATTTTGTCTCGTCAGAAACTGACGAGATAAAAAAAGTAAAGAAGAAAACTATTTCTTCGTCTTTTTTGGTTTTAACTTATTCTTTAGCAGGAACTCTTGTGCAAGGTTAAAAAAGTTGACAGAGCCTTTCGAAGATGCGTCGTACATAGCAACTGGCTTGCCTTCGCCTGGTGCCTCCGAGATTCTCGAATTACGGTGAATAATAGTTTCGAAAACACGGTCGCTAAAATATTTACGGGCTTCTTCCACTACCTCTTTAGCAAGGCGCAGGCGAATGTCATACATGGATAATAATATTCCTTCGATATCCAGATTTTTATTCAATTGGCTTTTAACCAATCGAATGGTATTCATCAGTTTTCCCAAACCTTCTAGTGCGAAATATTCACATTGTACGGGAATGATTACCGAATCGGCAGCCGTTAGCGCATTTACAGTTATAAGTCCTAGTGAAGGTAGGCAATCGATGAAAATAAAATCGTAATCATCGCGCAGCTGATTGGTAATACCAAGCATGATATACTCTCTCTGCCAGCGATTAATCAGTTCGATTTCTGCACCCACCAGATTAATATGTGCAGGAAGCAGAAAAAGATTTGGAGTACTGGTTTTAAGCACAGCGCTTTTGGGGTCTGTCTCATTGATCAGACAATCGTATATACTGAGTTCGACCGAATCGGGAACTATGCCAACACCAGATGTAGAATTAGCTTGAGGGTCAGAATCAATCAGCAAAACCTTATATTCAAGAATAGCAAGGCTGGCCGCCAGGTTTATGGCTGTTGTTGTTTTGCCTACGCCGCCCTTCTGATTGGCTATTGCTATTACTTTTCCCATTAGCTGATAATATTTTGTTGCTATTATTTTGCAAATTTAATCTAAATTCATGAGAAATGCAAATATATTCCAAATGCCTTCCTCATTAAGCGTGGCAAACAAAAAATGCTTGTAAATTTGCGTTCAAATTGAATTTCAAAATGTCGATACGCCTTTTTTTTGCACATGTGGCCATGTTTTTGGTAGCGCTTATATACGCTGCAAATTTTTCTTTAGCAAAAATGGCCATGCCCGATTATGTAGGTGCTTTTGGCTTTATCCTGCTGCGGGTTAGTGCGGCGGCAGCTTTAGTTTTTATTAGTTCTGCTTTTATTCGGGAAAAGGTTGAAAAAAAGGACATTGGCACCCTGGTACTTACCAGTATTTTTGGCGTAGCGCTCAATATGCTTACTTTCTTCAAAGGATTGGAACTTACCACACCAATAAATGGCGCATTAATTATGCTCATGACGCCCATCCTTGTACTTGTTTTTTCATTTGTAGTATTGAAAGAAAAGCTGAATTTTCTTAAAATTATTGGTATTGGTCTGGGGTTGGGCGGAGCGCTCATGCTCACCTTGTCCAATTCTAATGCTGCATCGGATTATGCGCCCAATCCACTTTTGGGCAATATTCTTGTTGGCATCAATGCGGCATCCTACGGAGTTTACCTCATCATGGTCAAGCCATTAGCAAAAAAATATCATCCGATTACCATCATGAAATGGAATTTTGGGCTGGGACTTCTTTTTGTTTTTCCATTTGGTATACAGGAAACCCTGCAGGTGAATTGGCAGACCATGCCTTATGAAATTATGCTGGTCATCGCATTTGTGCTATTTTTTGTCACCTTTGTAAACTATCTGCTCAATGCCATTGCACTTACGATGGTTTCTCCTGCCGTTATTGGTGCCTATATTTATCTGCAGCCGGTGTTAACAGCGCTCATTGCTGTCATTGGCGGTCACGATAACCTTACACTCACCATTACCATATCATCATTACTGATATTTGTAGGGGTTTATCTGGTTTCCTACAAAAAGTAGTTGGACAGTAAGCTTATTATAAGTATTCAAGCACAAATATTTATAACTTTAAACACTAAGGCTCCACAAAGCGAATGAAGTCTTTTCAATCTGACATCGTTAGAAAGCCTTGCTGAGGGCAGTCCTTTATTTACGTTTTCTGCCTTGCCCGCCTAAAATCGTTTCATTGATAACATACCATTATTTATGTTTGTCAACTTATTAAAATTGATTTGGGAATGAAAGAAAAACTTGCATGTATTCACTTCACAATAAACAGAAAAATGCTAAATCTTTTCAAACTTGATTGTTTTGGCAACAGCACCACCTATCATAATCCTTAAAACATAAAAACCTGCGGGTTGCTTACTCATGTCTATATCACAGCTGTAAGCATTATAAATCCCTGAAAAAACATTTTTCCCATTTGTTGAAAAAATATCAACAATTACGTCACTTCTTAATTTATCAAATTGCACATTTATCAATTCACTAACTGGATTAGGCATAATTCTGACCTCAGTAAATTCCTCGAATTCAAGTGATTTTATTTCACTGTAAAAGAAAGTTCCATTTTGGTCAAAAGCTTTTAGTCTGTAATAATTCAAACCACTCAGTGGTGAATTGTCAATATATTGGTAATCAACAGTTCTGTTGCTGTTGCCAACTGCATTTACTTTTCCTATTCTAGTGAAACTCAATGCATCGGCACTTCGCTCAATTTCAAAATGAGAAGAATTTTCCTCAGAAGCACTGATCCAGTCCAATTTTGCTGCATTTGATAATTTAGTGGCCTCGAAATAATTAAGCGTGATTGGAAGCAGTAAAACTGTTCCAAATGTAAATGGGCTGAAACTGTTTACAATTACGTTGCTTGTAACCGTGCCGCACACAGCCTGAACACCACATCCCGGATCGACTGCAGGCATACCACTTGTACCACCATTGCCATGATCGCGCCAGGCTGAACCATCCCAACGAATAACTTTTGTACCGGCATTTGAAACTATGGAGCTATTTTGATCCCAGGAAAGTGTAACATGTTTATCAACCGCAGTACCGTCTCTGTCAAGAATCCAATATTCATTTGTCACAACCTGTTCAATGGTAGCATCTTTATTTGTACCAAATGTTGTAATAGGATTGGCCGGGAAATATTCACAGGTAAATACATCAGCCGGTATAACCTCAAGTAAGGATACATCATCAACAGCAAAAGACGGATCTGTGCCAGTTCCATCATCATTGTTTACCCAGCGGAATCCAACACGGACATTTGGATTGTTATTGGCAGAAGCCGGAAGCAAAACCTGTCTGCTTGTCCAGATTCCCTGACCTCCACAACCAGTGGCTGTTTTTGGCATATCGTCTAAAAGCGTCCAGCTTAGCCCATCGAAATACCAAAGGCTTGCATTATCAAATGTTGTCTGTCCTCCTTCAATATAATTAAAGCTTACAGCAATATTATTACGACCACTACAATTTACAATTGGTGATTCCGCTCTTCTGTCAGCCTGAGGACAAAAGAAAAATCCACAAAGGCCACCTGCATCGTAAGCGGCACCGCCTGCTGGATTGAAAACACTGGTAATATGTAGCGTAGGATTGCCATTGTTAGCAACACCACAACTCGGAGGAAGAACACCGCCTTCATTGTCGTTGATAAGAAAGAAATTTGGATCAGCACCTTCAGTTCCGGTTACAACATTAAGTATCCATCCTGCTGCTCCGCTATTGAAGTTTTCGGTGTAAATTGTCGTGCTCGCACCGGAAGAGTGGGCATTGACACTAAGTGGCTGATAATTACTACCCTTACCAACAGGGAAAGAAAATCCATTACTGGTATTAATTTTACGCAGAGGCCCACTAATGAAACTGTTGTTAGTAGTAGGAGAACTTAGGGTTATAGTGGCATTAGCCTCAATTGTGACTAGGCTAGTCGTTGAACTGATGATTTTTCCATTTGTAAGAACAAGACTGAAGTCAACAGTTAGAGGCCTGTTTAATGTAAGATTGCCGCTGCTTTTATTAATTCTGAGCTCATATACACCTAAACTACCTGTACCGCTGATCTGTTGTGATGCACCCCCCGAAAATAGTAATAATCTAGCATCGTTGGCATCATAAGTTAGGATTCCTCCAATATTCAAATTTCCCTGAATCTCGGTTCCTGTTCCAAAATTTCTGTAGGTATTTCCCGATCTAATGATCAGATCACCCATTACTAAAGTAGGATTAGCATTAGTTTGTTCGTTCAGGAAACTTATGGCTGCAGTACTGCCACTTCCGCCAATATCAAAATTGCCTTTTATTCTGGGAAAGTCAGAATTGCCCGAAAAAGTTGAAGTGGAGGCCATATTCCAGGCGGTCGCTGTCAGATTCTCGACAATAAAATTACCGTAAAAGGTACCTGCAACTGTGGTAAAAGTAGGATTGGTAGTAGAATTTTTTCTGATAATCCAGTTAGAAGTAGCTGGAATAGTTGACATGCCATTATTGTAATTATCGCGCCAGACAGCAGCAGAATTTGAACGACATTTCACATAAGTGCCATTTATGCCCATTTCCCATTTAGTACCGGCATTAAAAATTGCACTAGTTGTGGAATTGTCAATCAGGGTGCCATTAACCAATAAGTCAGTTCCTGTGCCATTAGCAAAAGTAATGGCTGCAGCTGTCCAGTTTAAGGTTGCCCCTGCATCAATAACAAGCTGATCGATAGTCACTGCAGCATTGACCTGTATAATATGAGGACTGCGTATGCTTATCAAATTTGCAGTGGTTGCCGATGGCACTGCAGTTGCAGCAACCCAGTTTGTCCCATCAAATCTTTGCCAGCTGCCCACAGCACTCCATAGTCCACTTCCGTTGGAACGAAAATCATTGAGCGTTTGTGAATAAACCGTAAAAAATTGAAAGACAAAGAACAGAAATGTGTAGAGTTTTTTCATGAATTTTATTTAAAATTAAAGTAACTACAAATCTACAATAAATTTTAGATTTAAGCTAAAAATCACATACTTTAACACTGATGCTGTTCAATTGTTACTTATAAATCATGCGCATGGCCGTAAAAAAAATAAAATTAATTCAATGACACACCAAAATTAATTTTAGCTGCATCTTAATTATTAGAATCAACTAATCGGTTAGATGTTTTTTATAAAATAATAATTCTAAATAGTTGATTTGTAAGAAACTAATAAAAGGTTTTATTCTGACAGTCTCATGAGCTTTTCAGGTTTTTATAATTATTCACACTTAAAACACTTAAGGGTATGGAAACGCTCATGCTTCAACCAATCTGTCTGACCACATTTTTCCTCGACGGAAATAGCGTTATGATAACACTTGCTGCTGCTGCAGCCCTGATTTATTTCTATGTTTTAATCGCTAAAAAACAACAGAAAGATACTCAAAAAGGCCGAATGCTTGAAAATACAGGCATCAACAAGGGGATAGGAATTTCTGCTGCGCTATTTTTTACAGCAGTACTCATGTCCTGGACCTCAGAAAAAACCGAAAGACAATTTTTAAAAGCAGTTGAAGAAGAAACTATCTGGGCCAATGAAGTCGCCGAAATCGTAGACATTAAAAAGGAATTGCCAAAAGCCAAAATTGATCCTCCTAAACTGGAAAGCCCTAAGTTCGAAATCAAGGAAATTATCGAAAAACTACCCGATGAAAAGAAATCGCCCGAAGGTAGCCCCGATGGAAAGGGAGACGATAAAAATAAATCAATTGGCACTCAAATAAAATTGCCCGATTTCGAACTTGAAGATAACAGAAAAAAAGAGGTTGAAATTGAAATGCCACTCAACTTTGCCGAAAAAATGCCCAGATACTGTGGCTGTGAGGAGGCCGGACAAAAAGAGGAAGAAAAAAGAATCTGTTCAGACCGGAAAATGACTGCCTTTCTTGCAAAGGTTGTCGATTATCCCCTCATGGCCAGAGAAATGGGTTACGAAGGAAAAGTATTCATCAGCTTTACTGTGGAGAAAGATGGTACAATCAGCGGCATTGAAATCAAAAAGGATATGACTCCCGGCGGAGGACTTGCCAATGCAGCAAAGAAAGCAGTTGAAAAAATGGCCAAAGAAAGCTGTTGGCAAGCTGCCGAACAAAAAGGCAGAAAAGTAAGGCTCAGACTCACCGTACCGGTTCAGTTCAAAATAAGACCGAATTAATTTTATAATATTTTGCAGTGCACACACCAAAATATAATTAGTCTGCATCTCTTAAATTAGTAAACAATCGAGACAGTTCTTTGAAAAAATTCTTAGTAAAAAAATGAAGTATTAATAAATAAGTGAAGGTATAAGTCCACAAGTGAAAAAAATATTTATTTTTGACCTCGAAATCAATTTTACAATTTAATTAAATATTGAAAATTATCATGGACTTTCCAAACAGTTTGAAATACACCAGCGATCACGAATGGATTCGCGTTGAGGGCGAGAACGCCTATGTTGGCATCACAGCATTTGCACAAGGCGAACTAGGCGACATTGTTTATGTCGATATCAGCTCTGAGGGCGAAACCCTCAAACAAGGTGATGTCTTCGGTTCTGTTGAAGCAGTAAAAACCGTTGCCGACCTTTATATGCCTGTGAGCGGTGAAATTTTGGAAGTAAACGGCGGACTTAACGACGAACCCGAACTAGTTAATAGCGATCCTTACGAAAAAGGCTGGATGGTAAAAATCAAACTGAGCGACCTTTCGGAAATTGACGGCTTGATGGATGCCGATGTTTACCGTTCAAGTATCAATGCCTAAATGGTTTAGGTTTTGGCCCTTTGTCATACTCGCTCTTGCCATTTTTTGGTTATCGGTGATAAAAACACCCAGCCTGAAATTGTATGAAAATTGGTTTTGGGACAATGTCGACAAATTTGGCCATGCTCTTGCTTATGCAGCTTTGTTTTGCTCGGGCGCAAGCTCACTAAGAAATTTTTCAGACAAAAAGCAACTGACAATCAATTTATTAAGAATTTTATCAGTCATGTGTTTTTTGTACGGCTTTTCGATTGAAATTCTGCAGCATTTTCTGCCCTATCGAAGTTTTGACCCTTTTGACATGCTTGCCAATACAATTGGGATTATTTTGGGATGGCTGATTTTTGCAAGAATCTATTCAAAGGCTTTTGTTTCTTAAAATAAAGCTGTAATTTTAAACGATTTTATCACCTAACAACTGATGTTATGCAATTCATGGGATTATTTTCAGCCGCTATGACATTAAGCATTCAGGTACCAACTATTGGTGCTGTTGGAGGGTTTTTGGCAATTACTGCCGTTATTACCGGTGGTATTTACCTGTTCAAATATTTTTTGAACAAAAAAACTGAACAACTGCTTCAAGAGAAAAAAGATCTTTCGAAACAATCTTCCACATTAAGAAAATACGATCAAGTAGGTATTTTCCAATATACTGGAACGATTTACACCGGAGGTTTTGCTACTGCTTTGCTTATTTGTTTCCTGGCTATCAACTGGACAACTTCCGAAACTGAAAAGGTGGAAGAAAAAGCCGATGTGGACCTCACACAAAACGAGGTAGAATTGGAGGTACAAAATACACAACCGCCACCACCACCACCACCTCCACCACCACCTCCACCACCACCACCGCCAACAACCATCCAAATTGATGACAACGTTGTGGAAAAAGAACCTGATATTAAGCCTCAGGATGAGGACAAACAGGATCTTGAAGGTGACAAGAACGGTGTTGAAGGCGGTACAGGTGAACCTGCACCAATTACAATCACTGACCCGGAACCTGTAAAAGTTGCCGAGCCTGAAATCTTTACCATTGTAGAAGAGCAGCCCTCTTTCCCAGGTTGTGAGAAAATCTCAGACAAAACCGAGCGTCAGAAATGCTCCGATAAGAAAATGGTTGGTTTCCTTGGACAAAAAGCAGGATATCCTTCTATGGCCCGTGAAGCTGGTTTCGAAGGTACTGTATTCATCCGATTTGTCGTTGAAGCCGACGGGTCTATCTCTAACATTGAAGTGCTGAAAGATCAGACACCGGGTGGTGGCTTAAAAGATGCCGCGCTCAAAGCTGTACAGGCAATGAACACAATGGGTGAAAAGTGGAATCCCGGAAAACAACGTGGCAACGCAGTACGTGTTCGCGTAGTTGTACCTGTAAAATTCAAGTTGCAGTAAAAGCAGCAAGCTACTATACTTCGAATGGTCTTATCAAAATCGGTAAGACCATTCTTATTTTTAGCAATAAATTTTTTACTATGAAAATCGGTTTATTTTTTGGTTCCTTCAACCCGGTACATAGCGGACATCTTATTATTGCAAATTACCTGGTCGAAGAAAGTGATCTGGACGAGTTGTGGCTTGTTATATCTCCGCACAATCCCTTCAAAGAACGAAGCAGCCTTGCTGATGATTATGTCAGGTACGAAATGGTATCTCGCTCAGTGGAGGAACATCAGAAAATTAAAGCATCTAATGTAGAATTTGATTTACCTAAACCCTCTTATACCATCGATACACTTACTTATCTTTGCGAAGAATACCCAGAGGATGAATTTGTACTCATTATGGGCGGAGATAACTTAGGATCACTGAAAAAATGGAAGAACTATGAGCAAATCCTAAAGAACTACAGCATCTATGTGTACAAGAGGCCTAATTATGAGTTAGGTGATTTGGCGGAACATCCAAATGTTAAAATTTTTGAAGAAGCTCCGCTCATCGAAATTTCATCCACCTTCATCAGAAAACTTATCAAAGAAGGAAAATCAATTCGCTATTGGGTAACCGAGGAAACCCGGGAAATTATTGAATCGACTGCTGTGTACAAATTTTAGATTCCTTCCTTTTTTTGAATCATCCCACTAGTTAGCTGCCAGCCTTTTTCGAAAAACGTTTTTTACGTCGCCAACTGTATAGCAGACCAAAAATTGTCAGAAGGACCAAAGGTAGTCCAAGATTGATGATTTGCCATTTTGTTTCTTCCTTCAAAGCCCTTTCCTGGTCGAGTGGTCTAAGCTTTATTTCTTTGCTTCTGGCCTCAATCAAGCCTGTATCGTCGAGCAGATACTCAATGCTGTTCATGAGGAATTCCTTATTGGCAAATTCTCTGGGGCCATATTCAGGATGAAATCCGGCACCTAAAGGAATCGTTTTTCCCGAAGTAGGATATACATCATTTCTGCCCAGGTCGCCATCCGAGACTACAATCATTTTAGCAAAACTGCCCTGAGCTTTGATTGGATAATTTCCGGCAGCAGCCCATTTGCTATTAACTTCGGGAGGAAGTCTGTTCCTGAAGAAAGATTCAAAATTTCCTTCGAGCAGTACAGCTATAGTCTGATTTCCTTTACTAAAGGCTTCGGGCTCGATACGGGTGTTGATGATGTCGAGTGTCACTGGAGTAGGCGGATACTGAACCCGACTGTATTTTGAGGACCTCAGCAGTGGAATTTTTTTGATATTGGCTTTTGTTTTTACGGTATCGATACTCGAAGCATATTTCGATATGACAAAATCCATATTGTTTACAATTGGATGGTCAATCGCCGTTTTACCACTTTCTTTAGCTTCAATTGGAGTGAGATAAGGAAAAGCAAGCGGATAAAAATACCATTTTGGATTAATCCTCTGCCCTGAACTGCTCTGCAAGCCAACCAAAGCACCGGCATCGAATGAGGCAATTAGATTGGCATTGATACGGGCACCATAATTAAAGAGTAATTTCTGCAAATCGTGCTGAGTTTCAAAAGGCACGGCTGTTCGGCTCTGATTGCGCAGACTGTCATCATCTATTTTCAGTCCGTCGACCATCCACAATAATCTGCCACCGTTCATCACATATTGGTCAATTTTGAACTGATCGTCATAGCTAAAAGGTTCTAAAGGTTTTTGTACAATAACCAGATTGATATTGCTGTCAATTTGGTTTACCTGCGAGAGATTGAGGCGGGCAATATCATAGTATTCGAAAAGTGCTTTTTCGAATTCATTGGTAAATGGTCTTTGAAGTTCACCATGGCCATCCATCAGTACAATTCTTGGCCGTTTGCGCATTTTCAGTTTTTGAATGGCGACAGCAAATTTATATTCCAGGGTATTGATTGAGGGAATAATATCAGATGGTTGATTATAGCGCTCTACAAGCTTCACAACCTGAATCTGATTCCCATACCTGATAACAGCAGCCGGATAAACCAACATTGATTTAGCCTGTCTCTTGTCGATAACTTCTGTTGATCCAATACCAATTTTTGCCAATTTTTTCTGCATTTCAACATTCTCGCTTTCGTTAGCTCCCAAAGGATTCAGGAAACGATAATCAATCAATTTGCCGGAACGTTCCCTAAATATATTGAGTAAGTCGCGGGTTGCATTTTGCAGTCGTCTGAATTCGGAGGGAAATTCACCTTCGAGATAAACTTCGATTGTAAAAGCAGTAGTATCTTTTTTCAATGATTCCAAAAGCCTGTTGGTGGCTTTCATCATTGTGAATCGCTTATCGCCGGTAAGGTCGATTTTGGTGTATACAAAAGAGCCCAATAGATTTACGGCAATAACAATTGCAAGAAGCATTGCAAGCCAAATAAGCGATTGAGTACGTTTGGAATTTTTCATAAATATACTTTGAGAATATTTCTATTTTCTATCTTAATACTATTGACTACCACTTTCTTTTTTCAAGTGCTGTTTTTGATGCAAAGAGAAAAACTGCAATCATGCTCAGAAAGTATATCAGGTCGCGGGTATCAACGAGTCCCCGGCTGATGGAAGCATAATGATAATTTATACCAAGACTTTCCACTACACTATCAGCACCCCCGAAGAATATGGGCAAACGGCTGATACTGCTGAAAGCATCGTAGCTGAAAGCACAAAAGAAAAGCCCCAGAATAAAAGCGACAATCTGGTTTTTGGTGATACTGGAAGCAAAAATGCCAATGGCAGCAAATGTTGAACCAAGAAAAAACAATCCAATATAGGAGCCCCAGATTGCACCTGCATCCAGATTGCCCTTAGGCATCCCCAATTCCCAAATGGTAAAGTAGTATATAAAGGTTGGTAAAATTGATAGTAAGATAAGAAAAATACAGGCCAGGTATTTTCCCGTCAAAATCTGCCAGTCGCTGAGCGGACGGGTGACCAAAAGTTCAATAGTACCTGTTTGAATCTCTTCGGCAAAACTGCGCATCGTGATAGCTGGTATCAGGAAAAGAAAAACATAAGGCGCCATACCAAAAAAACTGTCCATGGATGAAAATCCATAACTGATTACGCTGTAATCGGGAAAAACCCACATAAACAAACCAGTTCCAATAAGGAAAACAGCTATTGCCACATAGCCGACCAGTGAGCTTAAAAAAAGATTTACTTCCTTATAAAAAATACTCCACATAACAATAAAGTAATTTATTTCGTTTTTTTATTGGGATATACCGGATTCCGATCATTGTAAATAAGCAGGATTTTGAAGAGTTTGCTTTCACGCTCTTCGCCGCTCATCTCAGATAATGATTTCTGAAGGCCTTTATCATCGGCAGTCCATGATTTAAAATTATCGAAATTAAAGTCAATATTTTCTCCGCTTTGGAAATGCAATAGTTTTTGAATGAAAACCAAATCTCGGTTAGTGACTGTTTTTTTTCCGATTCGCTCGCCTGTGTAAGGATTGTGAACGTACATAATGACCTCTTTCTCCCTGAATGCTTTATAGTAATAATAACTCAATTTACCAATCACATGCAGTTTGACAAAAAATGGTCTGCCTTCCTGTTTATCGTCGGTTTTTATGTATGGAACACCATTCAGGCAGAGTCCCCAAATCTGTTTTTGAGTGAGACTGTCGAGCAGCGATTGTGATGCAGGTTTTAGTATCAGAATGTTTTCTTCCGCATTCAAATCATACTGCATCTTTGTAAATATACTGTCGAGTGTTGGGTTGTCTGCACTAAATTCGTTGAAACTTGTGTAGACTCCCGATTTAAAAGGATAATTGTTGCCAACAGGCAGCTGTGCAAAAACTGAAAAAGGAACAAGTCCAACTAAAAAAAACAACAGTTTTATAATCATAA
>CAMDAB010000037.1 GCA_945888475.1 Saprospira grandis DSM 2844
CAGTTTAATTGAACTTAGCCATAATTTCAATTCCAGTTGAAAACTTAAAAATGTAAAACTATTTTAGGATTAAATTTAAAATGTAAATTTGTATCAGGACTATCAATAAATTTTAGTTAAATCTGTAAACTTTTTTTAGGACGAGTCAAGACACCATAGTGACTGTGACCACGACCCCGTTAGGTGGTCGTACACATAATGCCGAACCATTGTAGCGGCATTAAAATACCGCGCTCCTTTGCTGGGGTTTTTCTCAAAGGCCCCTCCCTCCCGATAGCTATCGAGGAAGCTTCCTCGAAAGCTTTCGGGAGGAGCATTCGAGGGCCGTATGGAATCTCGTCAGCATGACGAGACAAATCATATACTTATTCACGGCTGAAATCTGATATCTGGCATCTGACAATCTAAAAAAGTAAAAACTGACGCAGGTCATCCTTCCCTTGGTTTTCCGTCATTGAAATGAGGTTCACAGCGGCCTACCTTTGTAACATCAATAATTGAAACGGGAAATAAATATCTGTTGAAAATTAAAATCAAAATTTTTCACAATATATTTTTAGTCAGCTATTTAAGCTTGTTTTAATTGAGAAAATAAAAAAAAATAAAAATTGACTCAGATCATTTTCAACTCGGGTACAGGTCATAAAAATCGAAAATCATCACCCATACCTTTGTAACATCAAATAATCAAAACGACAAATTACTCAAAACTCAAAATCACAACACCATGAAAAAGTTATTCATCCTTACAATCGCAATCACAGCTTCTTTACTTTTTGTTCAGTGCAAAAAAACCGAAGTGGTCACAGAAGAAATTATCACGACTGAAAAGTCACTGACTGGAAATATTTTGGAAGGTTCTAACTGGGAAGTTCTTTCAGTAGTATCCGTTCCAAAAAATGTGAACATCAGCTTTACTGTGAAGCATCCAAAAATGAAATTCTACAACGACTATATCGAAATGAAACTAGGTCGCGATATTTGCAGCAAGCACTACTTATTTGCAACCGACAACATCACAGTTGATTTCGCAAACTGCACCATCAGCAATCCAAATCATCAAGCTTTGTCTGACCTGCTCGAAGGTAATTTTCAGTACATTATCTCTGACAATGGCAATGAAATGATCTTAAAAAACAATTCAGAAACTGAAATCGTACTGCGCAGAGTTGCTCAATTAGATACTACTACTCCGGTTGCGGCTAATCTTCCTTCAAATCTAAACGTACAATAAAGAATCATAATTTTTTAATATAGCTTTAAGGCCGCTCTAAAAGGGTGGCTTTTTTGTTTTAATATCTTAGCTATTTTAAATAAAAAACCGAAATAAATACTGATTTTTGTCAAAACAACTTGAAAAAAAATCAAATCAAAGCAGATGAGACTTCAAAACCGGAACTACAGGCTCCTACTTATTTTCACTATCTTTTATAGTGTTTTAACAGCACAGTCAAATAAGTCATTTATCGAAGAAAATTATTCAAAATTGATATTCGATATCCCAATGCGTGATGGGAAAACCCTTCATACCATTGTTTACCTACCTAAAGACCGTTCGAAGGTGTATCCGATACTGATGAACCGTACTTGCTACAGTATAGCGCCTTATGAAGCCGATAAATTTCCAAACAATCTTGGACCAAATCAATACCTGATGCGCGAAGGTTACATCTTTGTTTATCAAGATGTAAGAGGTCGATATATGTCGGAAGGAGACTTTACCAATATGTCGCCAAATATTCCGGGTAATGATCATAATACTACCGACGAAAGTTCCGACACTTATGACACAATCGACTGGCTATTGAAAAACCTTAAAGGACATAATGGCAAAGTAGGTATGTGGGGTATTTCCTACCCAGGTTTTTACGCAGCTGCAGCTATTCCCGATGCACATCCGGCACTTGTTGCATCTTCACCACAGGCACCAATTTCAGACTTTTTCTTTGACGATTTTCACCACAATGGTGCATTTCTGCAATCTTATCTTTTTGCGTTTCCTGTGTTTGGATATCAGAAAAAGGAAAAGACTACAAAAAGTTGGTACAGTGACAAATTTATCAAGACAGATAACAAGGATGGCTTCGACTTCAACCTTAAACTTGGTTCACTCAAAAATGTGGACAAATATTATGGCGCAGATAATTTATTTTGGCGAGAAACGGTTGAACATCCAAACTATGACGAATTCTGGCAAAAAAGAAATCTTTTACCGCATCTGAAAAATGTAAAACATGCCGTGATGACAGTTGGTGGCCTCTTCGATGCCGAGGATTTGTACGGCCCTCTGAATATTTATAAAAACATTGAAAAAAACTGTCCGAATGCTAATAATACTATTGTAATGGGACCTTGGTCGCATGGCGATTGGTACCGCGAAAATGGTAAACAAATTATCAATCATATCTACTTTGGCGATAGCATCTCGAGCTTTTACCATCGTGAAATTGAAAAACCATTTTTCGATTGTCAACTCAAGGGTGAATGTGATAAAAAATTAGCTGAAGCTTTTATTTTTGATAGCGGTAAACTACAGTGGTCGGAATTTACTGCCTGGCCACCTAAGGAAATTGGTATTATAAGACTGAATATTGCCGAAAATGGACTGTTAAAAATCAATGGCAAACAAAATGCAGACATAAAATTTACATACCTTTCTGATCCCCAAAATCCAATACCCTATCGCTCTGAAACAGAGGGTCTTGTTTTTACGCCACGAGCCTACATGACCGATGACCAAAGACATTGCAGCAAAAGATCAGATGTATTGACCTTTCAGTCAGAAGTTTTGACCGAAGACTTTACACTTACAGGTGAAATTTTGGCGAAACTACAAGTTGCAGTAGCAGGAACAGATGCCGACTTCATTGTTAAAATCATCGATGTTTTTCCGAATGACCATAAAGCTTTTACCCACTTGACAAAGGATATCAAAGCTGGCGGATATCAAATGTTGGTAAGAAGCGAAATTATGCGCGGCAGATTCAGAGAGAGTTTTGAAAAACCCAAAGCTTTTGAAAAAAACAAAAAAACAGCTGTTCATATTACCTTGCAAGACTTGCATCATACCTTTAAAAAAGGTCATCGCGTAATGATACAAGTTCAAAGCAGCTGGTTCCCTCTCTTCGATAGGAATCCGCAAAGTTTTGTACCTAATATTTATAAAGCGTCGGAAAAGGATTTCAAAAAGGCAAAAATCACCATCTTCGGCGATTCTGAAATTCTTATAGGAAAGCTAAAATAAACACTACATCAACTAAAAAAAGGGCTGCACCATTCAATTTGGTGCAGCCCTTTTACTATTGTTATTTATCAATCTTTACTTACTAACCTTTGATACAGCTCTAACGATTGTACTTTGAGATCCTAAGTGTGTCACTCTGATGATATAAGTTCCTGACAGATATGGACTGAGGTCAATTGCAGTATTATTTAATCCGCTCATTGCCTGATGTTCTGTTTGTCTCAAAACCCTGCCTAAGACGTCCAAAACTTCAATCTTAACCGATTCATTTACAGCTGAACTAAACTGATAGTTTACAATGTCATTGGTCGGATTAGGGAAGAAATTATTGGAAATTTCAGATGCTTTGTGCTCCAGTACTACGACATTGGAATAAGATGCATTTCCGTTAACATCAACCTGACGCAATCTGTAGTAATTAAGACCAATTCTTGGGTGCTGATGCGTAAATTCATAAGGAGTTGTCTCAGTTGAATTTCCGATAGCATTTACCTGTCCGATTTTTTCGAAATTGGTACCGTCTGCACTGTATTCCACATCGAAATAATCATTATCAGTTTCAGAAGCTGTAGCCCATATCAAATGGTCAGTAGTGCCTCTTATTTCACCGGTAAAGTATTTATAATCCACAGACAATAAGACTGTAGGAATTAAAATCACAGCACCTGTGCCACCTGAGAAATTGGTAAGACCACCCATAGTTGACCAGTTGATACCATTCGGGGTAGTTCCTGTACCCGCACTAGTCAGCATCAAGAATGTTGGATCATCATCATAATCAGGCGCAGAATAAGGGGAACCCTGGTTTTTGAACCAGAACCAACCTTGAGCACCTGAGTTATATTTGTAAGTATATCCACAGGTCGGATTGGCTGTAATCCAAGCAGCAGCGGCATTTACAACTGTTGTTCTCTCGACAGGCTGGAAATAATAACGCACGTTGTATGTACCAGATAGTGTTCCTGTGTACTGAATATTCCAATTGCGTTCCATTTCGAACTGCACTTCACCAATGCAGGTTACGCTATTGGCAGGATCGAGGTAGTATGCATTATTATCGCGAATTGAAGCTGTAACGGTGCCTGCAGTTCCCAGATTACCCTCTACAGAAAGAATGATATCATCACCTATATAGAAATGGTGCCAACCAGCATTATCAGTACAATAGGTATTGCTAGTTGCTCCATTGGCAGCATATATAAAGGTTTTAACAACAATTGCTTTGGATGCATCGGCAGAAGCTGGACAGCTACCACCATCGCGTCGTGCGTAAACCGTTGTACTTGCAGTTGGCGATAGTGTATAGGTGGTTCCTGTACCTAAAAAGGTACCTGTACCATTAGGACCTGTGTACCAGCTTGTATTCAATCCACCAGAACCACCAGTTGCAGTAAGGGTTACTGTTGTAT
Organism: Saprospira grandis DSM 2844; assembly: GCA_945888475.1. GTDB lineage: Bacteria > Bacteroidota > Bacteroidia > Chitinophagales > Saprospiraceae > Saprospira > Saprospira grandis_C. Next base: position 4,654 of record CAMDAB010000037.1, read on the forward strand.
TAGGACAAATTGAACCACTAACGCCAGTTAAAGTTGGCGCAACAGCAGCAGGTGTAAGATTTACAACGAGCAGATCAAACACTGCAGGGCAGACACCATTTCCTGTGCTTGTGAGTCTAAGTGTAACTGTGCCCGCTGTAATATCTGCAGCAGATGGCGAATAAGTTGTTGAAAGTGCATTGGCATTGGCAAAAGTACCTGTACCGCTTGTAGTCCAAACTCCACCTGTGGCGTTGGCTACAGTACCACTTACAGCTACCGGAAGTGCTGTTGCGCATACCGATTGGTCCAAACCAGCATTAACAGTAATGGCAGGTGCTACGGTAACATTGAAGCTACAAGAATTGGTACCACCTGGGCTGCTTGCCTGGAAAGTAACTAGCGTTGTTCCTACAGGGAAAGAAGAACCGCTTGCCAGACCGGCAGTCTGAGTTACAGTTATTGGCGATGCTACAGCAGCATTAACCTGTGTAAGGAAGTTTTGTACAATGGCTTGAATTTGGGCATTGGTATAAGCATAACCGCCACTTCCACCTACAAGCAGATAATAAATTCTAGTAACAGCAGCCAAACCAGTTACAGTATGTAAAGAGTTATTGGTATAGGTATCAAAAGTTTGAGATGCACCCGATCCATTTGGAACAATAATAATTTGATTGATGGATGGGTCGAAAGCGCCACTTACTGTTTTAACAAAAACATTGTAGCTTTGGCAGCCTACGGTTACGGAGTATGTAAAGCCATTTGCAACTCCACTGCCATCTGCACCATTATCCCCTGTGATGGAGAAACTTGTGATACCATTCACATCGGCAGCCATGACAAACATGTTATTGATAAGTGTGGTAAAATACTGCCCACCTGTTCCAAATGCCGTGTTTGGCGTAACTACACCACCTGTATAGGGAATATTGGTGGTAATATTTGTATTCAGATAATTACCCCCATCGTACATATCAGCCCCTCCATCAGAGATATAAGTAGCAGTTGCACCCGCATCTAAGGTAAAATTGTAAGGACTTGGAATTGCTCCGGTAATTGCTACGCCGTTAGTATTATAATTTGTAAGAATGGTGGACAAAGGTGAAATCGCACAAGGTGGAGTACATGCATCGGATGCAGTTGGTGTAGCAAAGGTAGCTACAGGACTACAAGCCTGTAGGTTGATATTTGCAGGACATGCAATTGTTGGTCCACCAGGTAATCTTGTAATTGTAAAGCTACAGCTGCTTGTTCCTCCACCGCCGGTTGCGCTATAAGATACCGTACTTGTTCCTACTGGGAATGTTGAACCACTTGGCAAGCCTGCTGTCTGAGTTACAGTTAGAGAAGGAGTTGCCAAAGTTGATGCACTTACCTGTGTGAGGAAATTTTGCACAATTGTCTGTATTTCAGCATTGGTGTAAGCATAACCATTGCTACCCGCTACTAGAAGGTAATAAAGGCGGGTAATACCGGCAAGACCACTAAGTGTATGTAATGAATTATCTGTATATGTATCAAAGGTATGTGAAGCACCTGTTCCGTTTGGTACAATAAAGATTTGATTGATAGATGGGTCAAATGCACCACTTACACGTTTTACAAAAACATTGTAGGATCTGCACCCAACTGTCACAGAATAGGTGAATCCATTTGCAATACCACTTCCATCTGCACCATTGTTACCGGTTATTGAGAAAGTTGAAAGACCGTTAATATCGGCGACCATGACAAACATATTGTTTATCAGTTGGGTAAAATACTGCCCTCCGGTACCGAATGCTGCATTAGCAGTTACAACACCGCCTGTATAAGGAATATTTGTACTAATATTTGTATTCAGAAAATTACCACCGTCATACATATCAGCTCCGCCATCGCCAATACTTGTAGCCGTTGCCCCATTATCCAATGTAAAATTATATGGACTTGGAATTGCACCTGTTATGGCAGCTCCATTGGTATTAAAGTTAGCCCGGATGGTAGAGAGCGGAGAATTTGAACAAACCGGCGGAGAACACGGATCTGATGCAGATGGTGCTGTAAATGTAGCCACCGAGGTACAGGTAAGTGTAATATTAGATGGGCAATTTATTACAGGTAACCCTGTTGGGCTGACAGTTAAAACAACTGAGCCTGTACCAATACACCCTCCATTATTTACAGTTACAGAGAATGTTCTAGTTCCTGCAGGTGAAACAGTTATGGCTGAGGTAGTAGCGCCATTACTCCATAAATATGTACCACCGCCACTAGCAGTTATTGTAGAACTTTGACCGGCGCAAATTCCCGCAGGCAATGCAGTAGGATTAGGTACTGGTGTTGTTGTCATTGTTACCGTTCTACTGGCTACACCAACACAAGATCCTTGAGAAACCGTAACGGTATATGTAGTAGTAGCAGTTGGAGATACAGTTATAGCTGCAGTTGTCGCACCATTACTCCAGAGATAATTTCCACCACCGCTTGCAGTAAGTGTAGTTGATTGACCGCTACAGAGTGTATTTGTTCCAGCGATATTTGCATTGATACCTGCAATTACTGTAAAGTTTACTGCAGCTCTACAGCTAGGTGCTCCAGAACATGCTACATAATAGGTAGTTGTACCGATTGTATTTGTATTGGCCAATCCCGAACCTGTCACTCCGACAGGATTAAATGGCGAACCTGTACCAATAGCTGTGCCGCCCGACGCGTTAGTATACCACTGGATAGTTCCAGGCAAGCCAGCTGTGATTGTTGCACCTGCAGGTCCCGTGTATGTCCAACTGTATGAATCGGTAGCACCGGGCGAATAGGTTGTCGAAATCAAATAATAGGTTACGCCTGGTACAAGGTTGGCTGACAGCAGTGGGTCCGCACCACAAGTGAAAGAACCATCATCATTACCGGTTACAAAATTGGCAGGATTCGCGCATGGCGCAGCTGGGTCGAAAGCATTTTGGAACAATTGTCCATAAGCATCAATTAGGGGAAAACAACCATCGAAAGTGTAAACTCCAGCAGTAGATACTGTGAAAGATAAGACATCGTAATAAAATGCATTAGAACCATATTGAAAACAGGTTGTGAAGGTTCTATCCCAGGTTGGATCTGTAGTCGTAAGTGTTCCTGAGTTGAAAGTAGCTCCCTGTGCAACAGATGACCCAGGAACTATTGGACAAACCGAATTTGAACTAATTGTTCCACTACCACCCTGACAAACAGTTACACCGCTTCCGCTTACACTACCGGTTGTAATTGTTATTGTTCCAGAAGCTGGACAGGTTCCAATGCTTCCATTTACTGTGTAAGCAGTAGTTGTACCAGGAGAAACAGTGATAGATTGGGTCGTAGCACCAGTACTCCAGGAGTAGTTTGTAGCAGCAGCAGCCGTAAGTGTTACACTTTGTCCTGCACAGATACTTGTACCGGCATTTGGAGTGATAGAAAGTGGCAATGAAGAAGCCATGGTTATGGTAACTGCTCCGGCAGCATTACAACCCAAAACCTGTCCGCTTACTGTGTAAACGGTTTGTGCCATAGGTGTAACTGTGATAGACTGTGTTGTCTGCCCAGTACTCCACAAATAATTTGTAGCAGTACTTGCTGTAAGTATAACGGGCGTTCCTGGACAAACACTGTTATTAGATGCGGTTATGGGTATCTGTGGCCCGGTAAGAATCAAATAGCCTACGGTTTGAGTTCCTCTGATAGGGCAGGCATTATCTTGGAATGTAACAGAAAAATTATATGCTGATAATGGAACAGCAGGAACTGTCCAGTTAACACTTAAATTTATCGGATTGCTGCCAGTTGTAGTTACAATTGCGCCCGGCAAATTGGAAGTAATGGTATTTACTGTAGTAAGTATGTCTGTTGCGTTGAGATCAGATGCTGAAATATTAAAAGAAACATTTCTTCCAGGACAAGTAGAAAAAGTATTTCCATTCAATGTAGCTCCTGAAACCGCTGTTGGAGTATTAGCAACTGGAGGATTGTTTAAACAGTTGATTACCACAATTTGCATATCGCGAATTACACTGCCAATTAAAACTCCATTACGATATTCATCTACCCTTACAGCAACAGCAACAATCTGTGGCCCATTTGGCGTAAAGGTCATCTGCCCGGTTGCGGGGTCGAATGTTAAACCTCCCACCATATTCATCGGATTGTTCACAGTGTAACCAGCATTGTATGTAAGTGGAGTACCTGCCGCATTCAAAGGGGTTATCATTGTATAACGAAGCGAGTCACCCTCAGGATCGACAACACCATGATTATATGAAAAAGGAACTCCGCTGCATATGTACGGAACTGGCGGAGTAGTAAAATCGGGTGAGTTATTACAACTGACAGTCAAATTATTAATTCGACCCTCTACATACATACTTGCACCACCAGGATTCGATATATTAGAAATTGTACTGTTTCGGCAACAACTAGTGTAACTTACTATCCAGTCGTTACAAGCCATAGGGAGCGTGATAGTTCCAACATAGGTAACAAGTTGAACTCCTGGCAGGGTGCCGCCATTACATGTACTTTGAGGAAGTTGACTTGCGCACAATGGCGATGCTTCAGTTATTGAAATTCTATTGGCAGTTAGACTAAGATTCTGACCACAACTTGCTGAACTAATGTTGATAAAGGAAGAAAAATCGGAAACGATACCAGCACAGTCGCGGTAAAAAGAAAGGGTAATTTCATATTGGTTTCCACCCAAACACCTAAATCTAAAATCGGCACCCTCCATGTGAGATGCCTGAACCTCTGTAAAGCATACAAAAAATAATACTAAAGTAAAAAATTTGTGCAAAAGTGTAAGTTTTTTTCTCATAAGGTATGTTTTAAAAATAATAAACTAACAGAATTAAAATTCAACGGAAAGTTAGTGATATTATTTAAATAACTCATATCCATAGATGAGAAAAATTAAATTTTTTTAGTCTCAGTATTAAATTTATTGAAGTGCATATATTTTCATGTTTTCTGAGATAAAGCTAGTGAATTTGCAGCCACAGATTCAAGGCATTCAAAGTTTCTCTATTGATCGTGTGTGGCATATTAAACTCGTGATATTCGACTTCAAATCTATTTTTCTCTAAAAACGACTTTAAAAATCTGGCACCTTCTATGCTCAACACTTTGTCCTCAGTACCATGCACCATAAAAATTTTCAAACGATCATAGTAGACTTTATTACTGCTTAATAAATCAGCAGCTTCGGGAATTTTTCCACTTAGAAGAAAAATACCTTTGAGCAATTCGGGACTTTTTAAAGCTACTGCCAATGACATAACGGCTCCCTGACTAAATCCTCCCAGGTAGAGTCTTTTTTTATCGAATTTGTGCTTTTTATGTAGGTTTTCTAAATATCGGATGAGGATATCTCGACTTTCTACTTGTTCAGCTTTATTACCAACAGGCTCGCCATTTACCCATTGTAAATCGTACCAACAGTAACTCCCATCCTTTATAGTTCTTGTTGCACGAAGCGAAAGGATAAGAAAACTATCGGGCAGATGTTGCACAAGTCCGAACAAGTCATTTTCATTACTACCCAATCCATGCAGTAAAATCAACAGGGGCGGGTTTTCTATTTTGATTTTTGGTTCCCTCTTTAAGTAAAAAAGTTCTGCATCAACTGATTGAGCAGAGTGGCATTGGGGAAAGAGCAATGTACTTAGGAGAAAGAGCAAAAAGTATTTTTTCATGCTTTTTAGTTTTAAAATATCGGATGGCTAGTGCTGCATAGCACAAATATAAAATATAAGCTGCAAACTAATACTTTATCGTTTTAGAAAAAAACTTGCCCGAGGCTATTCCGATAGCTTCCTCGAAAGCTTTCGGGAGGAAATCGGGCTCCTCTGCTGTTGTGCTTACAGAAGCTTACCACGAATGCTTTCGAGGGCTTACGCAAAAATCTGATGCTTTCAACTTATATTAAAAGCTTTCCTAATTTTAAAAATCGTAGGCGTATATTCAATATTTACTCCACATACAAGACCAGCCCTTTCAAATAACTTCCTTCGGGATGAAAGATACTGACCGGATGATCCATTGGCTGTGAAATATGTTGCAATACGCGCACATTGCGCCCAGCTTCGATAGCTGCTGCAGTAATAGCACCGTAAAAAAGTTGCCGGTCGACCACCTGCGAGCAGGAAAAGGTCATGAGAATGCCGCCGGGAGCTACCTTTTTCATACCTTCTATATTGAGGCGTTTGTAACCCTGTATTGCAGCATGTCTTTTGTCGAGACTTTTTGCGTATGCGGGCGGATCAAGAATCATGACTTCGTATAGCTGATCGGTATTTTGTAAAAATTTCAAGACATCCTGTGAGTGTGAGCGGTGTTTTTCGCCGGCAAATCCATTGATTTCAACATTTCGGTCAACAAGTTCCATTGCTTTGGCGGAACTATCCACAGAATCTACGAGTTTTGCGCCAGCCTCTAAAGCATAAACCGAGAATCCTCCCGAATAACAAAAGGCATTCAGTACCGTTTTTCCATGAGCAAATTTACCCAGCAGGGCACGGTTATCGCGCTGATCGAGGAAAAATCCGGTTTTTTGACCAGTCACCCAGTTCACATCGAAACTAAGACCGTTTTCTTTGACAATGGTATGTTCACCTTCGATGCTCCCGAAAGCGAGACCGTCTTGTACGGTTTTGGCATAAATTGGCGGAAGTGTTAGCTGACTTTTATCATAGACAGCTTTGAGCTGTTCGCCAAGACAGGCTTTTAGCCCTTCAATAATCTCAGTTCTGCAACGGTGCATACCAATAGAATGCGCCTGAAAAACGACAACGCCAGCATAATAATCCATAATAAGGCCTGGTAGTCCGTCACCCTCGCCATGCACTATGCGAAAACAATTGGTGTTGGGATTATCGGCAAGCCCAAGGGTCTGTCTGAGTTTCCAGGCTTTTTCCAATTTCTGTTTCCAAAAATCGGCATTTGGAGCAATGGCTTCATAACTAAAAACGCGCACAGCAATGCTACCGTCGTGATAATGTCCAATTGCCAGAAAATCTCCGTCTTTGCGGTGTACAGAGACAATATCGCCATCTGCTGGTTTTCCTTCTATTTTGCCTATTGCACCGGAAAAAACCCAGGGATGCTTACGCAAAAGCGCATCTTCTTTTCCCGATTTAATATATATTTTTGGATAATAAAGTTTCATTGTATTAAAATTAGAGCGACAAAGATATTACAAATACAAACAGAATTCAAATAAGTTAATGTTTTAGGACGGTCTTGAATATTCTTTTGGTATATTTTTAAAAGTAACTTGATTTTTTAGATTTAAAACATTAAATTGCGCCCTTAATTTTTGAATAACAAACTGAAAACTATTTAAATAATTACTTAAAAGCAAAAACATGTCTTACGTAGAAACCCTAGACGTAAATCAGAAAAAGGCCATTGAACTGATGGTAAAAAGTATGGTCAAACGCGGCATTACCAATAAGTATATGCAGGCGGGAATTTTGGCGATTGTATCCAAAGAATCCGGTTTTAAACCTAAATCTGAAGGCGGATACGGCGGTACTGACAATGCGAGAATCCGTAAAATCTTCGGAAAAAGAGTCTCTGACCTTACAGAAGCGCAGCTCGATACCCTCAAAAAAGACAATGAGGCTTTTTTTAATAAAGTATATGGCGGTCGTTACGGAAATGGCCCGGATGAAGGTTATAAATATAGAGGAAGGGGTATGAACCAAGTAACTTTCAAAGGAAATTATGAAGCTATGGCAAAATATACAGATGCTGACATCGTAGGCAATCCCGATCTGCTCAATACCTTGGAGGTAGCCGTAGATGTCTGTATAGGCTATTACCTTCGTAACTTTAACAGCAGCGCAGCCAAATTGGGAGAATACAATATGACCAATATCAATGACGCTAAAAATCTTAAAGATGCCACCGGTGCCGCTTATCACGCAACTGCCGGCTGGGGCAAAAGCAAAGCAGACATTGAACGCGACCCTACAAACGGCTACAAAAGAGCTATGGACCGTATGGGTGAACTATTAACTGTGGCAGAAAGCATCGATACAAATGGTGTTATGCCAGAGAATTTTAATAACAACAGCAACAGCGGGGCCAACGCCAATAGCGGAAGCAGCAATTCAGGCAACAGCAATTCAGGCAACAGCACTGCACCTGTAAATACCTCTGGCGGAATTTCTGCTTCTGTTGGAAAGGGCGGTAAAAATAAAAATGCCGATGTAAAAATAGTCCAAGCTCTGCTAAATGAGAAAGAAAATTCCGGACTAGAAGTTGATGGTGAATCTGGGCCTAAAACAATTGCTGCTATTACTAAATTCCAAAAAGAAAAAGCTGGTTTGAACAATCCAGATGGAAGAATCGATCCTGGTGGGAAAACATGGAAAGCTCTAACAGAGGGGACATCTAATACCCAAAACACAAATAATACTACAGAAATTGTTGTGCAGCCAACTAGCCTCGATGCCTCAGTTTTTCCTTGTTTTAACTAATATTTTTTAAGATTATTTAAATTAACATACAATGAAAATCAATCCATTAATAGCAAAAAGCCCCGAAGATCTTCAAAAGATTGAATTCAAAAAGATGAAAGCCATTATCAAAAAGGAATTAAAAAGACTTCAGAAAAATACAAGTAAGGACAAACCAACTCAATGTATCATCATTGGTGAGCATAATTATCCAGATAAGCCAGGTATGGCATTGCCACTTTTTGGTAAATGGAAAGGTAAATTCAAAGATTATGCAAAAAAAGAAGTTGTAAAAGATCCCAACGGTGCAATTGGAACGGTTTATTTTGATGGCATTGATGAAAGCGGACAAAAAAGGGTTCAAATTCAGCTTGCCAAGGGTAAGGGTAAAAACAAAGTCAACAAATTGGAACGAACGCTAAAAAAGCTCATTCCACAGGCTGCTTACAATGTAATTTTCAGTGAAATCACCGAGGAAGCGCTTGAGGCATTGGATAAAAAATTAGATGAAGAACCCGAAGTTGAAGAAAATTTCGAAGCAGCTGACATGTCCGATCAAGGCGAAATTGATGTTAAAGACGAAGGTTTGGACCTTAAAAAACTCTTGGCTTCCAATCTTACAGAAATATCCAATACTTTGGCAGATGTCAAAGCCAATGTTATACCAAAAATTAAAATTAAAACACTTAACAGAGAGGACGTAGATAAGGTTGAAAACCTGCTCGACCTTTGTCAGGAATGGCAGGAAATGTACGACGAAGCATCTGTTTTCGATTGGGCAAAAGCAAGCTTTTTGGTATCAAGAGCTAAAGTGGAGTTGATGCAACAACAAATTGAGAGCCTGATGCCATATATGAAGGTATACATAAAGGAAGCTGCCGATCAGGAAACGCCGGTTTCCGTTACTACAGGAGCTAATCATAACGCTTCATCAAATACTCAAAGCAATACAAATACAAGTGAGCAAAACGAAAACGTAAATAATCAGCCTGTTCAAAATAATGTTGCTCCTGAAAAAACATACAATACTGCTTATCAGGCGCAGGAAATTGCAAAAGAAATGCATAAACAGGATTATTTCCAACCGGGCCATGCTTTTATTCCATTTACAGGAAAATCAGGAAAAAAATATAAAAAAGGTGATAAAATTGAGCCGGGTGATGGTAATCCGACCTGGTGTAATCAGTTTGCCTATGAACTCAGCGATAAAGTACTGGGCGAAGCAAATCCTTTTAATATGCTGCCAATGGGCGAAGGATGGTCAAATGCCAATGTATTGACTGAATTCATGGACAAAGCTGACGGAGTACTTGTGGACAAGATTACTGGTGAAGGCCGTTATGCCAAAGCATGGGAACAGATAAACAAGGGCAAAATGGTCTATTTCTGCCATAATAATATTGGTGGGATCGGGCATGTAGCTACAGGAGCACCCACTAAAACATTAAAAAAGAATTCCAAAATAAATGATATGGTTGGCAATGTAACTCAGGCAGGATCTTATGTCGGAGAAAAATACATTGACGAGATCTGGGGCACAAAAGCATTGGGCGAATTGGGTATTTATGTGGGACGTTTTCAGGAACCGCTTCCCGGCAATGCAAAACCCGACCCTAATTTACATCTTGCAATTTATGATAAAATCACTCATCCAATTGGTCAGGGGAAAATTCTTGGTTCTGTCGCCACTATTAAAGGTTATAAACCAAGTGAACTGCAGGATATCGTTGCCAGCATCAGAACTGTTCAGCAACTCTTGCAAAATGCCGGTCAAAATGTAAAAGTAGATGGCAAAGCAGGTGACTCAACCGTTACAGCTATCAAAAATGTACAACAACAATTGGGAATTGTGCAAAGCGGTTATATCGAGTATAATGACGCAACATGGAATCATCTCTGGAATTTATCGAAAGGTAAAGTCGCAACAGCATTGGCAGCAACAACTAGTCAGGAGGGCAATAATGAAAATCCTCAACCCCAAAATACAGCCTTAAAACCTGAGGATATTAAATTTCAAATGAAGGGCACATCCACTGCCCTATCTGCAAAATCTGAGCAGGTACTTCGCGAAATTCTTGCTGCTGCAGGAGAGCCAAATGCTGTGATAGTGAATTCGCTTAGATCCGATGAGCAACAAGCCTCTGTGATGTTGATGAATTTGAAAGCCTACGGTGCTGCATTCAATAGGAATCAATATAAGGACAAGGCAGCTGCCGGAATTGTTGTAGATGCTTACGAAAGGGCTGTAGCAGCTGGGAAGTCGGAGCAGGAAATATTGGGTGCTATACTTGCAGCTGTTAAACAGGTTGGAGCGTCAAAATTATCAGACCATTGCAATGCCTCCAATCCGGCAATTGACATTCACCCCTCTTCAATTCAAAATAAATCGAATTTTGAAAAAATCATCAAAGCAGATTCAAGAGTTACTGTAATATGTCCGCCAAAGGATACAAGCTATCATATCATAGTGAAATAGGAAAATTGTGGTAAAAAAATCGGGGCTGCATGCTGCAGCCCCGACCCACATTTAATAACCCTAAAACCATCCGATGAAATCGGACATAAAAACCAAAAAAAGACCACTTGATTGCATTCCAAAAAAGCTATCCTTGGGAATACATAACGAATAACGCAAGCTTTAGGGTGATATTTTACAATAGCTGTGCTTTTTGCTTAAGTTTAACGTATCTTAAACTTTCGTTAACTACTTTAATCGCGCCACAAATAAGGAAAAAGCACAAATACCAGAGCGCCTAGTATCATGTCGATACTCAGCAAAATCAGAATATCTTTGTAATATTCAGTATCCGTCATCAGGCGAAGCGAGATTTTCGTAAGACGGGTAAGCGTCATTAAAATTGGTATGACAAGCGGAAAACTTAATATTGCCATTAGCGTAGCCGATTGAGCAGCTTTTGAGGAAATTGCTGAAATGAAAGTAAATGTTATGGCAAAGGCTATGCTGCCCATCACCATTATAACACTGAATAGTCCATAATTTTTGACGGGGCTGTCCATTATAAGGCTGAATGCCCCAAATGAAAGTGCAGATATGAAGGTAAGCAGCAATGAATTATACAGCATTTTCGATAAAATAACCGCAGATGGAGATGCTAAGGTGTAATAATAGAGCTGTCGCTGTACATTCTCCTGAACAAAACTTTTTGCTACTGCATTCACCGAGGCAAAGAGTACGATAATCCAGAATAATGCTGCCCAAATTGCAGGTCCGATTTTCTCTCCGACAATAATATAGACTATAAAAACTGTTGAAACTACATAGAGCAAGACTCCGCTTAAGGCATAACGTCTTCGCCATTCCAAACGTAGTTCTTTTGCAAAAAGCTCCAGAGTTTCAGTGATAAGGTTCATTCTTTGCTAAATATTTTCGCAAATATAATGGATTTATTGGAAAACTACCCAAAGCAAGAGGCATTGATATGGAATCGTAAGGCGTTACAATACAATATGATCTTTCGTGCTGAATGATTTTGAATTATCAAAATAGAATAAGTCACCCCTTTGGGGCTCAATCCTAATTTTATTACATTTAAGCTAAGAACAGGTCGTCCCGTTGGGACTAATTTCATTGTCATCTCGTTTGTAGAACGAGACAAATTGAAATATCTTTCATCTTTCATCTTTCATCTTTCATCCTTTCATCCTTTCATCCTTTCAACTTCCACATTACAGTACCAAATCTCAATTTTTTTATTAGTTTTGGTAGTCTAATAATTTAATTAGGACATAAAATTTTATGACTTTTAATTAGGTTTTAAAGCAAAATTGTTTTATTATTGCAGTACCAAATCTCTATATTTTTATTAGTTTTGGTAGTCTAATAATTTAAATAAATGGTTGGAAGAGTTACAGAAATAAATCGATTAAGGGATTCTTTTAAGACTGATTTCTCAGAATTAGTGGCAGTTTACGGAAGAAGAAGGATAGGGAAAACTTACCTCATCAGAACTGTTTGTTCCGAATATATCAGATTTGAAATGACGGCCTTATACAAGGGTAGCACCGAACAACAGTTAGCTGTTTTTTTTAATCAACTTACAGAGCGAAGTAAGCGATTCATCCATGAACCAATCCCATCGAACTGGGCACAAGCTTTTGAATTGTTAAAAAAATATCTCAATGGTTTAAAAGGTAAAAATAAAAAAGTAATTTTCATTGATGAATTTCCTTGGTTTGATACCCACAAATCGGATTTTTTAAAATATTTCGGTCATTTTTGGAATAGCTATTGTGAAAAGAGAAAAGATATTCTATTAATCGTCTGTGGCTCCGCAGCTTCCTATATGATTAAAAATATAGTATCGAATAAAGGGAGTTTATACGCCAGACTTAGTTACGCTTTACGTCTGATGCCTTTTAGTTTGTACGAAACGAAACTTTATCTGGAGTCGAAACAAATTCGATGGAGTCATTATTATATACTTCAGTTATACACATGCCTGGGTGGCATACCGCATTATCTTTCAAAAGTAAAAAAAGAAGAAAGTGTAGTTCAAAATATTCAACGACTCTGTTTCAATACAAATGCAGATTTGTCAACAGAATTCAATACTGTTTTCGAGTCATTATTCGACCATTCCGAAACGCATCATACGATTGTTAGAAAATTGGGCAATAGCCGTGCAGGATTGACAAGAGATGAACTGATACAAAAAACAGCAGCTTCAGGTGGTGGTTTTTTTAGTAGGGTGCTGGAAGAGCTTATAGCATCAGGCTTTGTGAGCGAGTATCCCGCCTTCAGAAATAAATCAAAGTTGACACTTTACAGGCTCTGCGACGAATATTCGAGATTTTACTTGAAGTATATTGAGGGCTATAAAAATCAGGGGAAAAATTTCTGGAAAACTATGTCGCAACAACAGAGCTACTTGAGCTGGGCGAGGTACAACTTTGAAACTGTCTGCCTCAAACATATTGACAATATCAAAAAAGCGCTGGGAATTGAGGGCATACACAGTGTATGTTCAAGCTGGACCGGTAAAGGTGCACAAATTGACTTACTAATCGACAGAAAAGATAAGTGGATTAATATTTGTGAAATGAAATTTCACAACAGTGAATTTACAATCGATAAATCTGAGTTTCAAACGCTGAGTAACAAAATGAATAGCTTTGTGGAACAAAGCAAGACCAAAGCTACTGTGGTACTTACTATGATTACAATTTTCGGTGTAAAAAACAATGAATATGCTCAAGATTTAGTAAACGATAATTTAATGGCCGATATGTTATTTGTTCAGTAACATTTGTCTAGATGACCTGTTTGCAAATTATTTGAAGAAAAAAAACCATTTTTTTAATGGGTTGACGAACGATTTCAGGTCACCCTATTGGGCTTTTTTTGTTCTTCACATTTCGGCTAATAACAGGTGACCCCTATGGGGCCAGAAATCTTTCGCAAAAATCTGATGCTTTTAAGCTCAGATTTTAATCACCAAATGATACCTGGGTTTTAACCCAGGGCTGATTATAGCTCCAGCGGAGCGACCTATACTTCGCCGCCAGGCAAGAACGGAAATAAAGCCACAGCGTGGTGACCTAACGATATAAATCTTTCATTCTTTCACCCTTTCATCTTTCACCCTTTCATCTGATTAGAACACAGATCTGGACTTTGTCCCACACAAATTTTGCCGATTCTCACGGATTTTTATGTTTAAACTTCAAAACTGAGATAGACAGATTAACTTCGTTTATACTGATTTTCACAGATTGACCTATTTAGCTAATAAGACTTTGTGGTTCTCTGTGTAATCCCGAAAGCTTTCGAGGGTTTGTAAACGCTGTGGTAAAATTCACTATTTCAGCCACTTTCACCTTTCTCCCCCCGATAGCTATCGGGGCTATCGGGATTTCACCCTTTTATATCAACAACGTCACATCCCCCTTCAACAGCTCTTTAAAGCCATCGATGTACTGCACCTCGGCATACCAGGCATAAACGCCCGAATTCATTTTCTCCCCTTTAAAGGTGCCATCCCATCCGGCGGCGGCATCATTTGGTGCAATATTTTCGGCAGAGAAAATCAGTTCGCCCCAGCGATCATAAACCTTAAAGATTAAGACTTTTGAGACCTTGTCATCGCCTTGTATGAAGAAGTTGTCATTGGCACCATCGCCATTTGGTGTAAAGCCACCCGGCGCAGCTGCTCTGCGAGGTTTTGTTACAGAAATGACCACAGAACTGTCGCTTTCACAACCCAGCGGACTTATAGCACGGAATTCATAAATTGTTGTATTGGCCGGAGTGACAGTTAAATCATAAACAGATTCAACGATGAGGGTATTGGCATTAACATCCCACCAGCTCACAACTGCGCCGCTGCTATCACTAACCAAAGCTGACAGACTGATGCTGTCGCCATACTCAATTGTGGTATCCTGCGGACTAAAGAAAGTAATGCTGAAAGGATCGGCAGCTTCAATCTGAACAGAATCGGATATCACACAGCCATTGTTATCTCTAACATAGACAGTATAAGTGCCAGCGCCCAGGGCCGGGAACAAATCGCCTGTCTGCCAGTTCAACGAATCCAAACTATATTCATAGGCGTTGAAATTCGTGGTTCCACCGCTTCCAGAAACAACAATACTTCCGTTCTGATCACCAAAACAACGGGCATCAACTGCGCTTAGTTCAATTCCCAATGCTGTTGGATTTGAAAGCGAAATCTGACTTCCAGCTGAACAGCCATTCGCATCTGTAACAGTGTAGGAATAGTTTCCGGCAGGCAGATTCGAATTTTGGAAAAGCTGCGAACCATTGGACCAAAGAATGGAAATTCCTGGTGTTCCTCCACTTACGGCAGCAATGACAGATCCATTGGCATCATTGTGACAGCTAACGGTATTGCTAACAGCAACCTGCGTCAACAACTCGTCGGGCTGCGAAATATTATAAGTAAAGCTCGAACGGCAACCATTGGCCATTTCTACCGTCAGTGTATATTGTCCGGCGGGCATATTCTGCAATGGATTTCCTATCTGACCATTCGACCAGAAATAGAGGGAGGCACCTGCGCTAGTCACATCGATGCTTCCATCGGCTTCGCCAAAACAGGATACATTATTAATTGCTGTAGTAATTTGAACAGGAGCGCCATCTGTTATAGTAACAGAAGTTGACTGCGAACAGCCATTATCATCTGAAACTGTTACTGTGTAAACTCCGGCACTTAGTCCGGTTGCCGTTGGCGTATTTTGACCATCTGACCACTGGAAATAGATTGTGCCTGTGCCACCAGATGCCGTAACCGTTGCCTGTCCATCGGAGCCACCATCGCAAAGCGCATTGATGGTTCCAATCACATTGAGCACAATTGGAGATGCCTGCGATACGGTGCGTGATAGCGTGAATGAACAGCCATTGGCATCTGTAACCGTAAGCGTGTAGGTGCCAATTGTCAGATTACCGATAATTGAGCCCGTTTCTCCATTAGACCACTGATAGAAATAATCACCCGAAGCTGGAAGCGTTCCTCCGCTAATGATGGCAGTAATCTGACCGTTTGCAGCGCCAGTACAGAGTGCATCGTTGCTATTGAGGTAGCCGTTCAGTGCTGCTGCAGGTTCAGAAACAATCACCTGAGAACTGCTTTGGCAGCCATTTCCATCTGTTAGTGTTACAAAATAAGTTCCGGCACTTAGGTTATAAATTGCCTGTCCGGTTCCGCCATTCGACCAGTTGAAAACATAAGGGAAGGTACCACCCAAATTCACTGCAACCTGTGCAGAACCATCGGAACCGCCTTTGCAAGAAACTGGCGTTGAACTCATGGAGCTTATCAAAGCCTGAGATGGCTGAGAAATTGCAACAGAAGTAGAAGCGGAGCAAGCATTTGCATCATTAACAGTGACACTGTAAGTTCCAGCGCTCAGTCCACTTGCAGTTGGACCTGTCTGTCCGTTCTGCCAAATAAATGAATATGGCGCTGTTCCTCCGCTAGCAATGACTGTAGCCGAACCATCGGAACCACCGTTGCAGTTTACATTTACGCTGCTTGCAGGAGAAATGACCACTGGACTTGGTTGAGAAAGCGTCACCGTTACAAAACGTTGACAGCCCAAAATATCTGAAACGAGCACAGAGTAGCTTCCGACTGAAAGTCCGCTAGCTGTGGCAGTAGTCTGTCCATTGTTCCAAAGATAGCTATAAGGCGATTGGCCACCAATAGGATTAACAGTGGCAGAACCATTTGAAAGCCCAAAACAAGTTGGATTTTGAACAGTGAAAGTTGCGTTCAATACAGCAGGCGAACTGACTGTTGCAGTTTGTACCGTTGAGCATCCATTGGCATCGACAACCGTTACTGAATATGTACCCGGTGCAAGTCCAATATTTGTTTGCATCATGGAACCGTTACTCCACTGATAAGTATAAGGTGCTGTCCCTCCCTGTGGATTGACGCTTAATGAACCGTCGGAAGTGCCATTGCAGGATGGAGAACTTACAGAAATTGTGGCTGTAAGTGCGGCAGGAGCTGTTACTGTTACCTGCGCAATAGCGGTACAGTTGTTTGCATCAATTACTGTGACCGTGTAAACTCCAGCTGATAGTCCGGAAGCATTGCTAGTTGTTTGTCCATTACTCCATTGATAAATATATGGTGCAGTTCCGCCTCCAGCTCTTGCTGTGGCAGTTCCATTTGCTCCACCTGAACAAAGCACCGCTGTAGCGGTAGTAAATACCTGTAAGACAGTTGGCTCGGTTATAACAGCATTCAAAGTAACAACACAATCATTGCCATCGCGGACTTCTATGGTATAATTTCCGGGACAGAGATTGCTAAAGTTATTATTCGGACCAAAAACATTGCCTAGTTGACCAGGGCCAAATATTCTGTATTCATAACCGTTCACACCAACCGTACCTGTTCCGGCAATCGCATTGGCGATAATCTGACCATTGCAGGCGCCATTACAACTGACATTTGTCTGAGTGAGATTAGCCTGAAGTTGTAAAGGCTCGGCGAGATTAATACTGCGTATAATGTTACAGCCATTGGCATCGGTAATTGTAACCGTATAAATACCGGCTGAAAGTCCGCTCAAGGTCTGCGTATTTTGAGGAGGCGTTGTAGACCAGATAAAGGTATAAGGTGCCACAGCACCAGAAGCCGTTACATTTATAATTCCATCGGATGCTCCGGCACAACTGATTGCTGCACCATTATAATTGGAAACAAGTTGAATATTGCCAAGAAGTGCGGTAGGCTGAACAATTGTTGCAGAAACTATAGCAGAACAACCCACCTGATCGGTAGCTGTTAAGGTATAATTCCCTGCAGGTAATCCGCTCAAATCCTGAGTTGTTGCGCCATTCGACCATAAGAAAGTATAATTTGGTGTACCGCCCAAAGCATCGGCATCGATTGCAGCATCCGACAATCCGAAACAACTTACATTTCGAACAAAAAGAATACTGGCAGTAACCGCAGTTGCAGGTTGGTTAACAGTAGTGCTTCTGATAATATTACAGCCATTTGCATCCGTAACTGTAAGTGTATAGGTTCCAGCAGCAACATTGTTCACCTGAGCAGTTGTTGCGCCATTTGACCATAGATAAGCGTAGGGGGTTACACCACCGCTAACTATTGAACTCAAACTTGCATCTGAACCAAAACGACAGGTTACATCTGTATTTGAAAGACTTAATTGTAAGGCCGTTGGCTGCGTAATGACAATTGAGGCTGTAGCAATACAAGCATTGGCATCGCTGACAGTTACCGTATAATTTCCTATTGTAAGTCCACTGATATCTTCAGTAGTGCGGCCATTTGACCAAACAAAACTGTAAGGTAAAGTTCCACCTGCTGCTGTTAGATTTACCGCGCCATTGCTGCCGCCAAAGCAACTCACATTAGTACCTAATAGATTTGCAGTGAGCAGTGCAGGTTGTGAAATACTGACCGAAGTAACACTAATACAGTTGTTTGCATCGCTTACCGTTACGGTATAAAGTCCAGCGACAAGTCCATTGATATCCTCGGTTGTTCTACCATTCGACCAATTGAAACGATAAGGCGCTGTAGCACCACTGACTGTGAGGTTGATCGATGCATTATTTCCTCCAAAACAGGAAACATTATTTTGTGCTGTTGTTAAAGTAATCTGAGTAGGTTGCGTAATCGTGACTGAAGTATTGACTGTACAATTATTCGCATCAGTAACTGAAACAGCATAAATACCAATTGCCAAAGCAGACAAATCTTCTGTTGTAGCTCCATTAGACCAACTGAAAGCATAAGGCAGCGTACCGCCATTGACTGTAAGATTCAGCGAAGCATTGGAAGCTCCAAAACAGCTGACATTGGTTTGAGTTGTTGATGCAGTAAGGATGTTGGGTTGGGTTACTGTAAAACTGCTGATGAGCGCACAATTGTTCAAATCGCTGACCGTCACTGTATAAATGCCGGCTGTTAATCCATTGATATCTTCAGTTGCAGATGCATTGCTCCAGCTGAAGCTGTAAGGGGCAGTCGCTCCCGATACTGTAAAGTCAATTGCCCCATTGTTCCCAGCGAAGCAGCTTACATTTGTAATAGTAACGTTTACAGTGAGTGCAGATGGAGCCGTTATTGTTACAGATGACAATACTGAACAGCCATTTAAATCGCTAAGCGTTACGGTGTGAATACCAGCAGGCAATCCAGAACTGATAGCAGCGTTCACATTATTGGACCAGACAAAAGACAATGCTCCTGTCCCACCCGATGCCTGCGCCTCGGCTATACCGTCGCTTGCTCCAAAACAGCTGATCTGACTTCCGTTGTAGTTTGAAATCACAGCCGATGTCACAGAAACAGCCGAAGGTTGAGTGAGTGTAACCGCAGCTGTTGTTGTACAATTGTTTGCATCGCTGACCGTTACCTGATAAGTTCCAGCTACGAGTCCCGAAATATTTTGAACAGTAGCACTGTTAGACCAATTGAAATTGTAAGCAGTAGTTCCTCCAGTTACTGTAAGAGCGACTGCACCATCTGATGCAGCAAAACAGCTGATGTCTTCCCCATTGTAGTTTGAGGAAACAGCTGCAGCAGCCAATAATTCTGATGGCTCTGTAATGGTAACTTCAAGTGCATTGGTACAAGCATCGATATCACTTACAGTGACACGATATGTTCCTGCACAAAGTCCTGATATACCAGATGTTGTAGCACCATTAGACCAGTTGAAACTGTAAGGTGATGTTGTATTTCCTCCGCTTGCCTGCACTGTGGCAGCACCATTGCAGTTGGAGAAACAATTTGGATTCAGCTGCGACAAGAGATTGACTCCAAGTGTTGAATTCGAAGGCACATTTACTGCAGCAGTTGCCGTACAACCCGATGCATCAGTGACCGTGATGTCATTAAAATTAGGACAAAGATTTACCGGAGCTGCAGTTGTATTTCCGTTAGACCAGAGATAGCTATAAGGCGAAGCCCCACCGCTTACTGCGATCTGTGCGCTTCCATTACAAGAAGCAGTACCGCAATCGGAATTGGTTACGGAAACTATTGTAACAGCAAAAGCAGCTGGTTCTGTAATGGTTACTGTTGCAGTTGTTGAGCAGAGATTGGCATCAGTGACCGTAACACTATGTGTCCCTGCATTAAGGGCAACAGCATTTGACCCAATTTCCGCATTATCCCAAACAAAGCTGTAAGGTGCGGTTCCTCCAGAGGCAGTAGCCTGCGCCTCGCCGTCTGAATTTCCAAAACAGCTGACCGGATTGATTTCAGCAGCAAGCAGACTCAGTTGTGCAGGTTCGTTTAAAACAATATTTTCAATAACAAAACAGCCATTAATATCTGTAATTGTAACTGAATAAGCCCCAGCACAAATACCCGAAACCGAGTTTGAAGTAGCCGCATTGCTCCATACAAAACTGAAAGGTGCAGTTCCACCACTTGGATTGACGCTTGCTGATCCGTTGCAATTTCCAAAACAGGAAGGCTCTGTTATACTAGCATTAGCAGTGAGTCCCGAAACATTTCCGATACTCACTGATATTGTGGCTGAGCAGGAATTCAAATCTGTAACTGTTACAAAATTGGTCCCCGAACAAAGGGCATTCGCATCTTCGATAGTTTGACCATTGGTCCATTGATAGGTGTATCCACCAGCTCCACCGCTGACTGTAATGGAAGCTGTGCCGTTACAAACTCCGCAACCAGAGGCTGTTTGGGCATTTAAAACGATATTAAGTTGGGTCGGCGCATTAATAATTGCAGCAATTGTACTGATACAATTATTTGCATCTCTAACCGTCACTGTATAATTTCCGGCACTAAGCCCGCTGAAACTTCCTGTAGTGTTGAAATTTATAGCATCGATTGAAAATTCATAAGGAGCAGTACCTCCAGTTGCAGTTGCAGTGATTTCACCATCTGCTGCGCCAAAACAACTTTCATCGACAGAACTCGTGAGTTGAGCATTTAACAGGGTAGGTTCAGTTATTGAAAATCCGATGGTGTCATTACATCCGTTAGCATCGGTCACGGTTACAATATAATTTCCAGCTGCAAGATTGCTAAAAGTATTGGAGCCAGATGCACCAGCGCCGATATTGAATGAATAAGGTGCTGCACCATTGATTGCCAAAATCTCTACAGAACCGTTAGCAGATCCATTGCAATCGACATTGCTAAGATTTGCGATTGAACTGATAATAGACTGCGGCTGTGAAATAACCAAAGAAAGGGTATCGGAGCAATTGAAACGGTCGCTCACTGTTACGGTATAAGTTCCGGCACAAAGTCCCGAGGCCAGTGCATTTGTCTGACCATCTGACCAAATAAAATTATAAGTAGTGATGACAGAACCACCTGATCCCGAAACAATTCCAACTCCATCACAAACACCGCTGCAAAGGGCATCGGTTGTTGAAACTAATACTGCATTTACTGGCGGAGGCGGAGCTCCAAGTGTGACAGAGAGTGTAACGGAACATCCGCTATTATCCGTAACAGTGACATTGTAGGTTCCTTGACAAAGCCCAATGGCAGATTGTGTGGTCTGATTTCCGGCAGCAGCATCCCATTGATACTGATAGCCAGTTATAACAACTCCACCACTTGCATTCACAGAAGCTGAACCATTGCAATTATTGGCACAGGTAGGATTTGAGGAGCTGATTGTTGCTGAAAAAGTATTGGATGCAGGCACAAAAACTGTAGCTGTATCGGTACAACCAAGTCCTCCCGAAGAGGTAACTGTAACCGTATAAGGACCCGGCGCAAGATTGGTTGCAATTGAATCGGTAGCACCATTGCTCCATAGGAAACTAAATGGCGCGA
The DNA here is from genome assembly GCA_945888475.1 of Saprospira grandis DSM 2844. GTDB lineage: Bacteria > Bacteroidota > Bacteroidia > Chitinophagales > Saprospiraceae > Saprospira > Saprospira grandis_C. The sequence continues at coordinate 26,405 of CAMDAB010000037.1, forward strand.
CACCTCCCAGGGTAGTTGCGGTAGCCGTTCCTCCACCAGCGCATCCGGCAGGTGTAACTGTTGGAATCACTACAGGATTGGTCGTGGTTTGAATCATGATATAACCACTGTTCACTCCACCAAGGAAGTTAAAACCACCATCAATTTGAATGATATAAGGCGTATTAGGTGTTAAGTTATTATAAGTAAATGACCAGTTTATTGGCTGAACCATACAGCTGTTGAAGTTCTGACAGTCGACCAATGAGGTTGGATTATTATCGCAGGGTGTTGGGTCCTGGAAGAAAGAGATATTAAAACCATCATCAGGAATAATGCCCAATAAACAACCGCCACTAGCATTTGCATTGATTACATTGAGGGTAACCGCCGATCCATTACAGTCGGAAACAAAGTAATAATAAAGCGAGTTTTCAGGATTATCGCCCTCTCCGCATTCAAAATAACCAGGCGTTCCTCCCGATACATTTTCTCCATTTGCTGCAGCAGTATTAAAACAATAAGGAATATTTGGCTGAATTGGGAAAGCCATGGCATTCAAACAGTTATCAGCTCCACAACCTTCCGAGACGCAAAGTTCAAAATCTTCGCCATCATCATCACCGCCCTGATTAAATACCTGAAGGAAAACGGTAGAACCCGGAGCAGCTGCAACTTCATAACCTACATCATTTACAAAACCGCCACTGCCGCAATTGATTTGAGTAAGGTTTCCACAGGTACCTGTGTAAGCAACCACTCTTAAGTCGGAGAAATCTCCAAATGGAAAACCTGAACCGATTCCATCGTCATTACCTTCAATGAGGGCAATTCCACTGAATGGCATTGTAAAACTGTACCAGGTTTCACCGCAGTTCTGACCGCAGTTCGTTGGTTGTTCAGCCGTTGGGATGCCATAATTATACGTATTCCATGAACCGCTTCCATTGGCACATGATTCCGACTGAACAGGAATATTGATGGCATTTGCACAAAGATTGTTGACAGGTTCTGGGTCTCCAGGGGCACCTGTGCCATAAAGCGGAAACATATCTCTGATTCTGATATTAAAGGTTCCTTCTTCTACAATTCCGGAACCATCGACCTGAATAAAATAAGTTCTGCCAGGAACTAGACAGGTAGCCTCTATATTTTCAGTAATGAGTGCAGTTGGCAGATTTGAACTTTCAACCTGGCTAAAATTACCTGTACAGAGATTATTAGAGGACGAGAAAACATACACTTCGGGGTCCATGCCCAAAAAGAGATTGGTAGAAACCACTTCAATTTCAACCCTGCCAGAAGGCGGAGCTGTAAACTGATACCAAACTGTGTGATCGGCATAGCCGCCTAGTCCTGGTTCACCAAACTGTACATTTGCACATTCGTTGGTTTCGTTATTTATACTTGTAAAGGCACCTGATGGAATTCCAAAATTAAAGGCATTACAAAAATCATTATTGTATGGAAAGACTGTTGAACCTCCGTCATCTTCAATTCTAATGGTAAAATTACCTTCATCGCCGCCAAAAGAACCACTTCCATCGACCTGCATGAAATATTGTTGTCCCGGGATTAAACATTCAAGTGTGATGGATTCATCTGAAAGAAGATTATCATGTTCACTTGCAATTTCGAGCCAAGGACCACTACAGGAATTATTCAGCGCCTGATAAATGGCTACCTGTAAATTGATATTATCGCTGGAATTGCTAAAAAGATCTACCGTAACATTTCCGGAGGCTGGAGCCTGGAAAGTAAACCAAACAGTCTGATCAATATTGAATGCAGCAGGATCGGGCTCGCCTGCTTGGGTTCTTGCACATAGATTCGTGTAAACTACTCCATTATTGATGGCACCACCATTCGGAACAGTACCCAGATTCACCGCATTACAAATAGTATCGTATGGCGGATGAAAACCCGAACCATCGTCCTCGACAGAAATGGTAAAATAACCTTCAATATTTAAAATAGTACCATCGACCTGTACGAAATAACGGCGTCCCGGCACCAAACAGGTTAGGTTAACTTCGGCATCGAAACTGAATAAGGGATCATCCGATCCATCTCTAATCAAACTAAAAGGTCCGTTACAGCTATTACTGGCCGATTCATAGACAGCCAATTGCAAATCGACCGCATCTCCTACTCCATTCGGATCGCTCTCGACACGGACAGTAACCTCAGAGGTGGCATTGGCACCTGTATGCGGGGGCGCAATAAATGAGAACCAAACAGTCTGATCAATGCCAAAAGGTGCAGGCTCGCCAGGTTCAATATCGGCACAGAAATTTGAATAATTGACATTGTTATTCACATTACCACCAACAGGTACGGTTCCAAGGTCTGCAAAACTGCAGATGAGGTCATTTGTCGGAATCGGCACACTGGGTGCAGGAGTAATACTGATATCGAAAAAGCCCTGAATATCGAAGAATGAGCCATTCACCATGACGAAATAAGTCGAATTCGGCTGAAGGCATTGCACCAACATGTCCTCGTCGAAAATAATTGGATCCCAATCACTTTCGATTTCAGTAAGTGTGCCGGTACAGGTATTGTTACTTGAACCAAAAACAGCCAGCTGCAAATCGATAGAGCCACTGCCAAAGGGCCAGGGCAATCCAGTCGAAGCTGAAATATTGACCGCATAAGGACCTCCAGTCGCGGGTGTTGTAAAGCTATACCAAACAGTCTGCTCGGTATCGAATGCATCGGGATCGGGATCTCCGATATCATCTGCACAAAGGTTATTCTGATTATTAATACCCGCCGGCCCGGCAAAAGGATTACCGAGCGGAACTGCATTACAAATTAAGTCATTTGGAGCGATAGGAATTGGAGGTAATTCTCTGATACGAATATCGAAATAACCCTCATGGCCTTCGATCAAGGTTGGCGGCGCACCGTCAATCTGAATCCAATAAGTCTGACCAGGCTCCAAACAGAAAACATCCAAATCTGTATCATAACCCAAAAGGTCGTCGCCACTTTCGATTTCTCTCCAGGGGCCATTACAAGTACCACTTGTTGAAGCGTAAACAGCAATTTCAAGATTTATAGCATCGACACCACCAAAAATAGGGTCGCTGGTTCCGATTATCTCAACATTTCCGGTGGCTGGAGCAACAAAGGTGTACCAAACCGTTTGGTCGGGATTAAAACCGCTTGGGTCGGGCTCTCCTGCTGCAGTTGCGCAGAAATTATTTTGAGAACCGTGGTTTGGACCAGGCGTTGTGCCGACTTGTCCACCTGTAGGATTTCCCAAAGCTATTGCATTACAGGGCAAATCATTAGGTCCGGCAGGGTCGCGTGGATCTGCCCAAACTTCGATGTTAAAAATACCTTCCTGTAAATCGGGATTGATCAAAGAACCCTGACCATCGACCATGATGTAGTACAGACGGCCGGGAATAAGACATTCTACTTCTGCAGTTTCATCCCATA
>CAMDAB010000038.1 GCA_945888475.1 Saprospira grandis DSM 2844
CCAAAAGTGCGAAGGAAATAAGGGCTCACACAGTTTTTTCGGGTGAAGGAATAGTCACACCTATTTCAAGCTCGAAAAAACGAGTAAGTGCTTAGTTCCAAAGCAATTTTGGGTTGTAATAGAATTTCTAATGACGGATTTGGGTTTAATACCTACATGCCGACATGACGCTCGGAATGGTATGAAGAGCGCACCAGGGGACCACTTTCTACATAATCGAAGCCTTTTGCGAGACCAATCTCTTTGTACTCTGCAAATAAATCCGGGTGTATGTACTCGGCTACTTCGATATGCATTTTTGTTGGTTGCAGATACTGCCCCAAGGTGAGTACATCGCAACCATGTTCGACCAGATGATCCATTGCTTCCAAAACATCTGCCTTTGTTTCGCCCAAGCCAAGCATAATGCCTGTTTTGGTTCTTTTTCCGTATGCTTTGGTTCTTTTGATTTGTTCGAGACTGCGCTCATATTTTGCCTGAGGACGAACCATTCTGTAAAGTCGTTTTACTGTCTCCATATTGTGCGAAACAACTTCCTGACCACCCGAAATCATGAGTTCCAATGCTTCCCAGTTTGCTTTAACGTCGGGAATGAGTGTTTCAATCGTTGTTTCGGGACAAGATTCCTTCACCAACTTTACTGTCTGATACCAGATTGATGCGCCTCTGTCTTTTAATTCATCGCGATTTACCGAAGTAATTACAGCATGTTTAACCTGCATAAGTCTCACAGCCTCGGCAACCCGACGCGGTTCATCCTCATCGTATTCAGTTGGACGGCCAGTTGCAACCGCACAGAAGGAACAGGAACGAGTGCAAACATTACCCAAAATCATAAAAGTAGCAGTTCCTTCGCCCCAACATTCTCCCATATTCGGGCAGTGTCCGCTCTGGCAAATCGTGTGCAGTTTATTGCTATCGACCAGTTCCCTTACTTTTTTATAATTTTCGCCGATAGGCAACTTAACTCTGAGCCATTCAGGCTTTTTGTTGTGTTTTTTGATATCGTTATTGTCAACTATTGGAAGATCGATGAGCATCTAACTTAGGTTTTCTTATGATTAAAACGAAAAAAAATTAAAGGTTTCGATTACCACCTTTTACCAAAATAAAAATTCATAAATAGATTAAGGTATACAGGCGGACGAACCTCTCCTATTACGATTGATATGTTTTTGAAAAAGACATCGGCACTGATACCCAACTCAAGAATTTTTGCAAAGCTGTCATTGGCGCCCCAATCGAATAAAAGCGAACCTTTTGAGTAAATGCCGGGTGCTAAAGTCAACTCATCCCAACCTTTAGAGAAACCACTTGAACCATTTATGTCTTGTGGTTCTAAAAATTTTAGTGCGTTAGAAGCACTGTATTTCTCGGAAATAATTTTAGAACCTTGTGGGTCGAAACGGTAAATCAGATCTAGATAATAGGGCTTAATCATGCCCAAATTTATTCCACCATTATATGAAAATGCAATTGCAACAGGGCTTTTATCTGTTTTTTCCGAAATATAAAAACGTTGACCTGCGGCTAACTTGAGCGTATAAAGATTGTTTTCCTTTCCGTATATGTAAGAACGGCTTGAGTTTCCCCCAATCGCACGCCTTTCGGCGTTCATTTTCTTTTCTTTAGGACTTTTCAGCTCTGAGAATTCGATCTGAAAGGTCAGATTTTTATTTTCGTTTTGTATAATTGAGTACAGTCCGGTCAATTGAAAACCTCTGGTATGCAAACCCCCACCAACAAGAATTTCACCTTTGAAAGGTGCTTGAGCTGACAAAATAGACGAACAAATTAGAATCGTCGAAAAAACAAATGTTACAATACGCATGTTCGTATTTTTATAAATAAACCTAAAAGTTCATTGTTAAAACGGATTTTGAAACTATTCTGTTTATAATTTTAACAAATAATACTTTCTTTGTTTAAAACATCACAAATATAATTGACAAAGCGGTTATTTTTGATTATTTTTGCATAAAAACCGAATTGAAGGCATAAAAAGAATTAATATCATCTTTACAGTGCTCAAAACAGTTTTAACAAAGTTAATAAAAAAGTTCAAATTACCTTATTTGAAATGCCAAAAAACTCAGTAGCTGACAAAAATAGAAGATCTGCAGGTAAACAGCTTTCTTTCAATTTCAGCGTAAAAGATGAGCGATTTCCTAAACTCATAGGCCTGCTTGCACTTTTTGTAGCATTATACCTGTTCATTGCTTTCACTTCTTATCTTTTTACCTGGGAAGAAGATCAGGACAAAGCATTGTGGTCTATGTTGTTCAACGCTCAATTCGAGATGAGCAACTGGCTAGGCCGATTGGGTGCGATTGTTTCCAATTCATTTTTCAACCATGGCTTTGGAATCGCTTCCTATATTTTTGTATTGCTGACAACCTACACCGGAATCTACCTTGTTATGGGTTCCAGTCTGCTAAAATTGCTGCCACTCTACCGCAAGGGCATTGTTACCGTACTTTGGAGTTCAATTCTTGCAGCTTTTATTTTTCAGACCTTTCCATTCCCTTGGGGAGGTGCTTTTGGCACTTTTGTGGTAGCCGGACTGAATGCTATGGTTGGCACTGCAGGAATTTTAGTTATGCTGCTTTTTACCTTGATGGCAGTTTTAGTCTGGAATAAAAATCCCGATTTCAACGATTGGTCTATGGATAAAATCCTCGAATCCTTGCATCCAAAATCTATTTTTGAAAGTTTCAAATCCTTTTTCAGGGGTTGGGCCGCTTTTAATCCTTCAAAACAGGAAACTCAAATTGAAGCTTCAGAAACAGCTAAAGAAGATAAAACCAAAAAAATAAAGACTGCTGAAACAGTCGAAAACAACAGCGACTTAAGTGAAAAAGATGGTGACCCTGAAAACAATGAACTTGCTGAAACCAAAACAACTGTTCCAACTTTAAGGCCCCGCAACAAAGAAAATCTGGCCAAAGATTTTGTGATTATTTATCCAAAGGATGAAGAAGGAGAAGAACAGGGAAAAACTGATGAAAATAAACAGTTACAATTAGATTTAAAAAATCCGCTATCAGATGACGTTGTTAAAACGGACGATTCAACTGACAATGATAAAAAAATTGAACAAAATGACATTGCGCTTACTATAAGTGATGGCAATGATGACAACTTTGAAGGATTGAAAATCACGGAGGAAAACGAGGATCATTTCGAGCCCTATGACCCTACCCTCGATTTGCCCAGATATCAAAATCCACCCCTCGATTTACTAGAGACCTATCAGAACGATAAACCATTGGTTGATGAAGCTGAACTTGAAGCCAAAAAAGATCAGATCATCGAAACCCTTATGAATTATAAGATTGAGATTGTTGATATTAAAGCTACTGTCGGACCAACTGTAACACTTTACGAAATCATACCTGCACCTGGCGTAAGAATCTCAAAAATTAAAAATCTTGAAGATGATATCGCACTTAGCCTTGCTGCACTGGGGATTAGGATTATAGCACCCATACCAGGAAAAGGTACCATTGGTATTGAGGTTCCCAACAAAAACAAGCAAATTGTATCTTTGCGCGAAGTACTCGCTTCACCAAAATTTACCAATGCAAAAATGGATCTGCCGATTGTGTTGGGTAAAACGATTTCGAACGAGGTTTTTGTGGCCGATCTTGCTAAAATGCCCCACTTGCTCATTGCAGGTGCCACGGGTCAGGGTAAGTCTGTAGGTATTAATACCGTCATCATGAGTTTGCTTTACAAAAAGCACCCTTCTCAAATAAAATTAATCCTAATTGACCCCAAGAAAGTTGAACTTTCTCCCTACAACGAAATAGCATCGCACTATCTGGCATTTTTACCCGATGAAGATGAAGCAATTGTAACTGAAACGAGTAAGGTGATTCAAACGCTTTATTCTTTGACACTGGAGATGGATAACCGTTATAATCTCCTCAAAAAAGCAGGCGTAAGAAATATTAACGAGTACAATGAAAAATTTGTTTCGCGTAAACTAAATCCGGAAAAAGGGCATTATTTTATGCCTTATATGGTGCTAATTATCGATGAATTTGCCGACCTGATCATGACGGCCGGCAAGGAAGTTGAAATACCTATTGGTCGTCTTGCACAGCTGGCACGTGCTATTGGTATACATCTGATCATTGCTACGCAGAGACCTTCGGTCAATATTATCACTGGTGTTATCAAGGCTAACTTCCCGGCCCGACTTGCATTCAAAGTTGCTACCAAAATCGACTCGAGAACCATCTTGGATGCCGGTGGAGCAGAACAGCTTATCGGCCGCGGTGATATGTTGCTTTCATCGAATGGTTCATTACTGCGCATTCAATGTGCTTTTGTCGATACACCTGAGGTACATCGAGTTATAGAACATATTTCAAATCAGCCAGGATACCCCGTCCCCTATTATCTACAATCGTATGGTGATGAGGAAGGCGGAGAAATGGGCGGTAGTACAGGTGATAAATTGAATCAGGTGCTGCAGGATATGGACGAGTTTTTTGAGGATGCTGCTCGTTTGATTGTAATCAATCAGTCTGGTTCTACCTCAATGATTCAACGCCGATTAAAACTGGGTTACAACCGTGCCGGAAGAATCATGGATCAGCTCGAATATGCTGGTATTGTTGGTGCTAACGAAGGCTCAAAAGCCCGTCAGGTGTTGTTCCAGGATGAAATTGAACTAGAAGATTATCTCAAAATTCTAAGAGACAAGAAAAGTAAAATGACTTACAAGTAATTATTTAATTAAAAAATCGCTTCCATGAAAAATTTCGTTTTAACTTTTATCCTTGCATGTTTCACTTTTATTGGATTCGTATCAGCCGACCCTTGGGAAGCGATGACAGAATCTGAAGCAAAAGAACTCATGGCCTTTCTGAAGAAAAACCCCTATGTCTTTGACTATTGCGATTGCTGCGATGAGGTTGCCAGAGAATATGACAACAGAAAAGTTTTAGGACACCTTATTAAAATTGAGAAAATGGAAATCGTACCCTGCGCTTGGGACGAAAGCAGATTTTCTGTGAATATCGTTCAGTCAACAATCCTTGCCTCCGGAAACATTGAGGGCGGCAAATTTGTTGTTGCCCAACCTGATGAAGAAGATATGGCCAATTACAGAAAGCCATGGCCTATTACATTAAATTATAGCTGGACCATCAAATCGGGCAAGGCCAGCCGCCTTTATAAAAATATCAATTATAAGGAAGACGAGGTAAAATGCGGTGGCATTTCCGAATTTCCAAAACCTGATAAAGTACCTGCAAAATTAAAAAAGGCCTATCAGAAATTTCTTAAAAGAAAATAACTACCTGCAATAACGACTGAGCGCTTCTACAGCAGGCTCATAATTCAAATTGGCCGATAATTGTATGTCAACACATCCTTTATCGGCCATTGCATTTTGGAGATAAATCATTCCTCTGAGGTAGCGTGCTTCTTTATTTTGTGAATTGATAGTCAATATTTTGGAGTATAGATTGAAAGCATTTTGAATTTCTCCGCCTTCCTGTAAAATAATTCCCTTGTTCAATAAGGCAAGTTCATGATTCGGGTTCGAAAGTAAAATTTGCTCAATATCTGACATTGCATCATTAAATTTAACTGATCGCATATTGAGTTCTAGACGCAGTTCCCGATAATGAATTTTTTGATTATTAAAGGCAATTGCAGTATCCAAATCGCATATTGCCTTATTTCCTTGTTCCAGTTTCAGATAGGTTAATGCCCTGTAATAATAGAGAATATCACTCAATTCACCGTTATGATTGATTTCAATTGCCCTATTCAAGGAATTTAAACAGTTTTCATAACGCTTTCCGTCAAATTCCGAGACTGCCACTTTGAGCATATCTTCAGAATTTGATTCTTTTTGTTCTGAAACCTGCGCACTCAATTGAAAAGTAGCGAGCATCAGCGAAAAAAAAACTATTAAATAATACTTCATAAGTCCTTTGGTCTGCAAAAAAAGGAGCCAACTTTTTGAGTGGCTCCGATATTAATATTATTGATTATCAATCTTTTTGCTGTAAGTTCTTGAACAAGATTAAAATATCAGAAAGTTTTTCTCTAAGATTTTTTCTATTGACAATGAAATCCAAAAAGCCATGATCTAATAAGGATTCTGCTCTTTGGAAACCTTGAGGCAATTCTTTTACTTTAATAGTTTCCATTACAATACGTGGACCGGCAAAACCAATCAAAGCACCTGGTTCGGCAATATTAAAATCTCCCAACATGGCAAAAGAAGCCGTAACACCACCGGTAGTAGGATCGGTCATAAATGATATGTAGGGTAATTTAGCTTCGGCCAGTTGAGTAAGTTTTGCAGAAGTTTTTGCCATCTGCATCAAAGAATAGGCCGATTCCATCATACGCGCACCACCCGATTTTGAGATAATCATAAATGCCGCGTGATGTTCAATACAATAATCTATAGCCCTGGCAATTTTTTCACCCATAACCGATCCCATAGAACCTCCGATAAAATCGAAATCCATAGCAGCGATAACAAAATCGTTTTTATGCACCTTGCCATGCGCAACAGAAATGGCATCGACCAAACCGGTTTTTTTTCTGGCATCTACCAGCCTGTCGGCATAGGGTTTTTGATCAACAAAATTCAAAGAATCGATTGCGGCAATATTCTCAAACATTTCTTTGTACTTACCATTGTCGAAAATGATGTGAAAATAGGCGTGAGAACCAATGCGCTCATGATTTCCGCAGCTTGTACATACAAACAGATTTTCCGCAATTTCCTTTACGGTAGTTTTATGATGACATTTAGTACACTGATGCCAAACGCCTTCCGGAGCTTCTTTTTTCTCACTTGTTGAGGTTTGAATTCCTTCCTGTTTTCTTTTATACCAAGCCATATGAGTTGAGGTTATTCGTTAATCGTTAATCGTTGTTTGTTATTCGTTGTTCGTTATTCGTTATTAGTTGATTGTTATTCGTTATTCGTTATTCGTTTTAATTGTCTAGCGTCTGAAGACTACATGTCTAATGTCTGGCGTCTAGTGTCTGATAGTCTGTTGTCTTGATGCGCTTCGCTGAACTCCGTTTAAAGAGCTCGCAGAGCTCGGTTCTTGATACAAATCTTTGTCTGGCGTCTAGTGTCTGATAGTCTGTTGTCTTGATACTTGTCCCTATAGCTATCGGATGATACTTGATACAAATCTTTGTCTAGCGTCTGGCGTCAAATAGTCTTTAGTCTTGTGTCCAATGTTCATTACAAAATTATAAAAATTCATTCGTTTGAAAAAATCTTATTTTATAAGTTCAGCAAAGAGGTCGTATTCTGTTGAATCAATAATACTAACATTTGCAAAATCGCCAATACGCAGATAGGTATCTTTTTTGGCTTCGATAAGCACTTCATTGTCTACCTCGGGTGAGTCGAACTCAGATCTTCCAACAAAATATCCGCTTTCTTTGCGATCAATCAGTACCCTCATTTTATTTCCAATTTTGTCCTGATTCAATTCTGCTGAAATTTCCCGTTGCAACTCCATCAACCTGTTGGTTCTCTCCTCCTTAATTTCTGCTGGAACATCGTCTTCCATTTCATGCGCTGATGTATTTTCTTCGTGCGAATATTGAAAAACACCAACTCTTTCAAAACGCATCTCTTTTACAAAACTGAGCAGCTCCTGAAAATCTTCCTCTGTTTCTCCGGGAAAGCCAACTAGAAAAGTGGTCCGGAGTGCAATGCCGGGAACTTTCTCCCTTGCGATTCTGATTAAATCAGTTGTCTCAGCTTTGCTGATCTGGCGACGCATGTTTTTTAATACATTGTCACTAATGTGTTGCAAAGGCATATCCAGGTATTTGCAAACTTTTGGAAGGGCTTGAATACTGTCGAAAACCTCGGTAGGAAATTTCGATGGGTAAGCATAATGCAATCTGATCCACTCAATTCCCTCTACCCCATTCAATGCTTCAAGCAGTTCACTCAGGGCTCTTTTTTTATAGATGTCAAGGCCATAATATGTTAATTCCTGAGCTATGAGCATAATTTCCTTCACCCCGTTTTTGGCTAGGTTTTTTGTTTCTGCAACCAAAGATTCAATGGTTCTCGAAATATGCTTTCCACGCATGAGGGGTATAGCGCAAAAAGAGCAGGTACGATTACAACCTTCCGAGATTTTGAGATAAGCATAATGGGGCGGAGTTAACAACATTCGCTCTCCAATAAGATCCTGTTTATAGTCAGCCTCCAATTTTTCGAGCAGGGCAGGCAGTTCCATTGTACCAAAATAGGCATCAACCTCAGGAATTTCTCGTTCCAAATCTGATTTATATCTTTCAGATAGGCAGCCTGTTACATATAACTTTTCAATGTTGCCTTCCATTTTTTCTTCGGCGTACTGAAGAATGGTATTGATAGACTCTTCTTTAGCGCGATCGATAAAACCGCAGGTATTGATAATTATAATATTGGCGTCCTCCTCGCTGTCGTGAATTACATCAAATTTATTTTCTTTTAGCTGATGCATCAATATTTCTGAATCAACCATATTCTTCGAACAACCAAGGGTGATTACATTTACTCTGTCTTTTTTTATTTTTTTGGTTTTCATTATTCCTTTTGGTTAAGTTGCTGCAAAATTAGCAAAAAAATATGTTTTCATGCTTTATAATGCGCAAATACTACCTTCATGAATGTATGATAAAATTTCAAATGCCCTATTATCGTAAGTAACAACATAGGTCATAGGCTCAGATGCACTGATTGCCAACAGCTTAAGCAATGAGCTTGAAGAGATATTACGAATCGGAAAAAATGCAAGATTTTGATCCGCGAGATAAGGTTTATCCGATTTAATAAAAATTCGAAGGTTTTCAATAATACCTGTTTCAACAGCTAACCAGGGATTGATACTAATTTTTCGTGCATAATCTTCAAAAAAAGCTTCGTAATCTTTAAAAGATTCATATTGAAGAGGCTGCCTGGAAAAGTTTATTTCAGGACTATTGACTAAAGCCCTTTGCCAAAGTGTTGAGGGGTAAAAATAAAGTTCCGATTCAAAAGATTCCCCAACTGTAAACTTTAAATCGAAATCGCCCTGAAAAAGAAAATCGAGTATTAGTGCTACCTGAAGGCTTTTATTACCAAGCAACCATACCCTTCGCTCTATCAGTCCATCGAGCGTGTACTGCTCACTTTGTCCAATCACAGTCCACAAATCTCTGATAACATGATCAGCAGCGATTACCTCGTTCTTGCGGACAAGCCTACCAAGCTGATTCAGCAGTTCTTCCTGATTTTCAGCTCCAAGATGTTCAATATTTTTTGCAGTATTTACCAGAAGAGACAATTCACCTATTTTAATGGCAATTTTCTGATAATCGCTAACCTTATAGTTGAATTCATCGGCAATTTCTCTAATTGTATAGGCAACTTTGCTAAGTTTTGAATCCTTAAACCTGGCTGCTGAATTCTCCCAGAATCGGGGGTTCGAATGAGCAACATTTGCCAGTCCTTGTGCCATGATGTCATAGAGCCACTTCTCTAAATCTTCAATCCCTGAACGCATCAGTTCTAAACGTTCATTTTTTTTCTTTTCTTTTATGGCTGATTCTGATGAAGATTCAGTTTTAGTAGGGTTGTCTGACTGAATATTTTTAATGTTTTTTGAAGCCCAGGCAAATACCTTTTCGGGCATTTCGGTAGATTGTAGATTCGAATGGGCATACATCATGAGCAGTGCCAGACTATGCTTACAGACTTTCAGCTTTACAAGACAATCACAATTAAAGTTGAGGGGTTCAAGGGAAATAATAACCGAGTAATCTTCAAGCGCTGAACCCTTTACACTTCCCCATACAAAATTGCCATCAAAAGCTGCAGTTGACCATTTAGCTGTATCTGAAATTTTTTCAGCCCTTTTTAGCGTTTCTTCATCGGGCGCAAGAGCGGATATTTTTTCTGGACTGAATGGCATTTAATATTAAATTAGTCAAGGTCGGTAATTTTAACTTCAACCCTTTGATTTTTCAGCTTACCCAGTTCTGTATTGTTATCGGCAATAGGATTCCTTTTGCCATAACCCTTGAAAGTAATTCTATAGCGTCCGATGCCGTTTCTAATCAAAAAATCGGCAACATTTCTGGCACGGTCACTCGAAAGTTTATCGCAGTACTCAGTAACAGGCAAACTATTTGTGTGCCCACCAATCTCGATAGAGACATTGGGACTGTTGTTCATAAACTGCAATAATTTATACAATACCTTCTCGGAATTACTGTTGATTGTTGATGAATCTGCCTGAAAGTAAAGATTTTCAAGCTGAAAAATATAGCCAACCTTCAAATCGTTCGACCTGAGTTCGGGATTAAAAACTCCACGATTTTCCTCTTTGACAATCTTTTTTACCTCGTTTGAATTGTTATTGGTCGGATTGTTTTTGTTGTTATTGTTCTGATTGTTTTTGTTGTTATCAGCCAAAACCTGATCGGGTATTTTACAGGATGCAATCTCGGATGCCTTGTCGAGCAGCAAATTGCCATTGTAATGAAACATTGTGGGCGTCTTATAATATGCCTCGAGGAAAAAGTAATAATAATCGCCATTTTTCGGGGTAAATTCAAACTTGTACTGTCTCCAGTCTGTATGCTCTACAATGTCGGAACTTACCAATAGTTCAGTTTTATCTTTTGAACTGTTTCCGGCAAAAATTCTAAGCACGACACCTTTTTCAAAATTGGTAAGCTGACTTGGATCGCGACGCGTGGCACTTACATATCTTTCAGAATTTGCCAGATATATAGAAAATTTGTAACATTGACCTTTACGCATTGGTTTCGACAACTTCTGCACAACAGATTCCCAGGTTTTATTATCTCGTGTTACGAGGCCCAAATAAGTATTTTTATCATAAGCCAATTGAGTAACCCCAAATCCACCAAATGGCTGAACATCGGGCGCTGTCTCTCCGGGGAAACCACAATCTATCCAACCGCTGGGAGACATTCCTGCTCTTGGGGCGTCTTCGAATGAGGGATTCTCAAGAAAAATTATTTCTGACTGTGCATCAACAACTGTTAGGGTCATTGTTGCAACAGCGAGTAAGAATAGATTTTTGAACATGTGAACCATAGATCAAATTAAGAATTTAAAAATATGCCAATAGAAAATTACTTATTCATAGAACAATAACCGTGCACATTTGATTAATATTGCAAATTTAGAAAAGAAAATAGTGTATTTTAGTGCCACAGATTATAATTTTGCAATCTTTTCTTATAAAACGTTTAAGCTACAAATGAAAGTTTTCAAATTTGGAGGTGCTTCTGTAAAAGATGCCAAATCGATTAAAAATGTTGCAGACATCATTAAAAATAATTTAAAAGATAATCCGCTCATTGTTATATCCGCTGCCGGAAAAACAACCAATGCGCTCGAAAAAGTTGTAAATGAATATTTTAATAACAGCGGCAATGCTTTCGAGGCGCTAGAAGATGTAAAAAAAATGCATTATGATATTATAAATGAACTCTTCGATGCTGAAAATGAAGACCTAACTGCCGAAATCAACGATATGTTTGTTGATGTTGAATGGATTCTTGAAGAAACAGCCGTTGGTTCATTCGATCAAACCTACGACCAGATAGTTTGTTTGGGTGAGTTGCTTTCCACAAAAATTGTTTCTGCTTATCTGAATTCAATTGGTATTCAAAGCAATTGGCTTGATGTAAGAGATTGTATTTTAACAGATAACAACTATCGGGATGCCAACCTTGATTGGGAAGAAACATCCAGAAGAATCAGAAAAACTGTGCCTCCGCTCATGAACAATGCATTAGTGCTTACACAGGGTTTTTTGGGCAATACGAGCGAAAATTTTACCACTACACTGGGTCGAGAAGGTTCCGATTATACAGCTGCAATCTTCTCTTATTGTCTCGACGCAACATCCATGACCATTTGGAAAGATGTTGCAGGCGTATTGAATGCAGATCCAAGAATTTTTCAAAATGCGACTTTACTCAAAGAAATATCATATAGCGAAGCTATTGAAATGACCTACTACGGAGCTCAGGTGATTCATCCAAAAACACTGCAGCCGCTCAAAAACAAAAACATCCCGCTTTTTGTCAAATCATTTTTACAGCCCGACAATGAAGGTACAATCGTCACTGACAAAGAACCTAGCAACTACCCTCCTGTTTTTGTTGTCAAGGAAAATCAGGCTTTGCTGAATTTTTATTCCAAATCTTTCAATTTTGTGGATGAATATAAATTCTCAAAACTTTTTGATGCCTTTGCCCACCATAGAATAAAGGTAAACATGACCCAAAATACTGCCCTTTCGTTTTCGGTTTGCGTGAACCACGATGAAAGAAAAATGACAGCATTGTGTGAAGAACTAGAAATAGAATACAATATTGAAATAATATCCGATTTAAAGTTGTTGACAATCAGACATGGAAATGCACAAATAATTGAGGAGTTTACAAAAAACAGGAAAATTTATCTCGAAGAAAAAATCAGATCAAATGTCCAGATAATTATGAACAGCAACGAAATCCTTGCTTAAATGAGGTTAAAAATATTGATAATTACAATGTTGTACGCTTACAACATTTGCATCGCTCAAAAATCTTTACAGTATAGCAGTTTTTTTCAGGGTCGTTATTTTCAATTTGTACTAAAGTTCAAGGACTCGGATAAAATACAAGGACACTGCATCGACTTTCAAGATAAATCAAAACATCTAATTGAGGGAAAATTCAATAAATTGGGCAATATCTATGAACTGAGTTGTAAAGACCATCCTCTTTTTAGCTACATCCGCCTAAAAGCTGATATCAATAATGCTTCAAATCTGTCGGGATTATATTACGCTCCTGATGGCTACATCGGTCATTTGAATTTTAATAACAGACCAGAAGAATTTAATTTTGAAGAAAACAAAGATATAGAAACTGTAAACAGCCTTTATCGATTGATGTTGAGTGATTTTGGATTCAAACCCATAAAGATTTCAGTCCCATTCCAACATGATTCGGAAAGTGGACTTTATACGCTAAACCCCGATAACGGATACGATGCTGTGCGGGGAATAGCAGCAAGCCAGCGCAAACTAGTTTTGGAGGAAGCTTTACTCCATAGTTTTCAGGAGCAGCGAATTGATTTTAGCGATGATTATTATAATCATAAACTTCATTTTCAGGTTTTAGGCTATACACCCTATCATTCTGTATTGGTAATTTCGGAAGAAAGCTTTGCCAAAATATCAAAGACAGCGGATACTTCTTTTGTAATGAAATATAAACTTGCACTTTACACCCTAAAAGCCAAGGCTGGTGATCAAAAAGAATCATGGGTAAACGAAAGCGACAAACAACTCCATTCAGATTGGGAGCCAATTATTAAAGAAAAATTCCCTCATTGCACTGTTGAATTCAACCAAAAATATCTTGCATTAACATTCAACAGAAAATGCCGTATTACGCCAGCAATACCCAATACTATTATTTATGTGCCTGAAATTGTAGGCTCAACAAAAAATAAAACACTGATTATGAATTGGCAAAACAGTAAACTAATCATAGAATAGTTCTGTAGCCTTATTTTTCTTCTTCCTGCGACATACGTTGTATTAGCCTTCGCGACATGTCTACAAAGTTTTTTTCTGAAATAACGCCTACAAGTTCACCATCTTTAATGACAGGCAAAACCTTGAGCTGATTACCTTTCATCAGTTCAATGACTTGGCTGATTCCTGTTTCGGGCGCTACAGCTACAGGATCTTTTGTCATGAGACTTTCTACCGTCAAAACCTGTTTATCATTTTGCTTGAATGACAATTGCTGCATGATTGCCTTTAGCGTGACAATGCCAAAAAAATGCCCTTGACTGTCTTCAACCGGTAGAAAATCTAGATTATTCCAATCCATCAGGCTCAGTGCATATTCCAAAATATCTTCTTGGTGCACTGTTATCAAATCTTTCGACATAAATTCCTCGACCAGTAGTTGCGAAGGGTCATATTTATCGAACTGTCCCAGCTCGGGAATTTCCCACTCATGCACAGGTTTACTTTGCGACTGATTGTGAAAAATTGCAGCGGTTAGCGTTGTAAGGCTTTCATCTACACTGGTTTCCTTTTTAAATTTTGTGAAGGTTCTCAATATCCATCTTGCACCATTGGTATGTCTTTTGACACGCTCTTCAATAATACCCATATATTTATCGATATCTTCGCTTAGAATATTTCTGTTTTTGAGCCCTTCTCTGGCCATTGGCAATAATTCGTTCTTCATCAAAACACTGGCAGATATTTTTCGGTCCTTATCCCAGGTAAATTCGGTATCGATACCAAGTTTGGCTGCTTTGTTAAAATTATCCTGCGCATCGTCAAAACTCATCAATTTGGTAATATCGCCATAGTTGGCAGACATGCCCTCCATGAGTCCCAGCCAAAGAGCGGCATTTGCCATTTCGTCTACAACAGTAGGTCCTGCACCAAAAACACGATTTTCAATTCTCAAATGTGGCTTTCCATCCGCTCCAATACCATAACAAGGTCTATTCCAACGATAAACAGTGCCGTTGTGTATTTGCAAGGCCTTGAGTTTTGGCGCAAGTTTATCTGCTATTTGATCCATCGAATTTTCTTCGATATCGCCACCAAGCAGAATTCTGAAACGGGTGATGTCCTCTTTATATATTTCTAGAATTGAATCATGCAGCCAGTCTCTGCCAAAGGTAACCCTAGGGCTTCGATCTCTGAGGTGATCTCTACTTTTACGATTATCGATGGATTGTTGAAAAAGCGCAATGCGCGATTCGTGCCAGAGTCTTTTGCCAAAAAGTAACGGAGAATTAGCTGACATGGCCAATACAGGACCAGTAATAGCCTGAGCAATATTGTACATTTTTACATACTCATTTGGCGATACCTGCAAATGAACCTGAAAACTGGTATTACATGCCTCGAGCAATGGAGAGTCGTGCCGAAGAATCAATTCATCAATACCAGCTATGTGCAGCTCATAATCACTGCCACGCATATTTTTGAGCGCCTCCATCAAGGCAAAATACCTTTCCTTGGGTGTAATTTTATCGAAAGAGAGATCGAATTTCCTCAAAGATGGTAAAATTCCTGTGAGTAAAATCCTTGTATTGTGCCTTGCAGCTACATTAGAAACTTCGGAAAGACGCTTTATTAATTCAGTTTCCATCAGTGAGAAGGCTCGATCCTCGAATACCTGGGGAGAGAGATTAATTTCGAGATTAAACTGAGCAAGCTCGGTGGTAAGCCATTCGGGATGAAACTCTTTTAAAATATCCATAGCCGTGTAAGCAGGCTTGTAGTATTTATTGATGAGGCACATTTCCTGTTCAGCGCCGATACGCTTCACACCCGTTTCAATCCAATTATTATCGAGCATGTACTCCAGTGCACCAACATCGGCAAGAAGCTGCCTTACAAAATGCTGCATTTGATCTTTTGAACCAGATGAGGCCAAATGAACTCTTTCTTCGCCCATAATATTTAAAGTTTAGCGGTTTATTTTGTAATTTTGTGCAGTAAAAATAAACTTATTTAAGTTAACAGTTGAGCACTTTCGCTGTTAAAATTTAAAAGACCAATACCAAGTATTCAAATGATGTACAAATCAATTTTTTTGCTCATTTTGACAGTGCTGTTTTTTAACAGCTGTAATAAAAAAGACCGACTCGAAATTCCTTTTACTGCCTATGTTGAAATACCGGCAGGGCTCAATAGTTTTCTTACCTATCATTTTCCGGTTAGAGTTGGCACAAATGGTCAAATTCCAGCAAATATGACTATTGCCAGGCCAGCCAGAATGAGGGCTTTTCTCGAGAGCGGCGAAGGTAGTTTCAATTTCGTTCGTCGGGCTTACATGGATGCGATGACTGATAGTGGAAGAGTGGAAATGGGTTATAATCTGGATGTCCTACTCAATGGGTCTTCCAGTCTCGACCTCTTCCCTTCCATTGCTGATATCAAAGAACATATCAACAGTGATTCTTTTGATATTGAATTCAAAATTGACTTACGTAGTAATACGACACTCACCAGCATGGTTCGAATTGATTTCAGCGTAGAAGTTAGCAGCGAATAAGCAAGTTCAAATAATTTTATCACAATTTTCGAAGTTCAAAACAGGACTCATGGAGCTCAATTTTAAAGTTTACGGACAAGGTACACCACTGATTATCATGCACGGTATGTTTGGCATGCTTGATAACTGGCAGCTGATTGCAAAAAAACTGGCAGAAAACTATATGGTATTTCTAATAGATCTTCGCAATCATGGACGTTCTCCACATAGTGAAGATTTTGGTTACAGCATAATGTCGGAAGATTTGTTAAAGTTCATGAATGACAATTGGATTCACCATGCGCATTTAGTCGGTCATTCGATGGGTGGCAAGGTTGCTATGCGTTTTGCCTTAGAAAATCCTGACATGTTGGATAGCTTGGTTGTTGTCGATATCGCTCCCAAAACTTACGAAGGGAATCACGAAACTATAATTGATGCACTTTGCGGACTCGATTTAACTAGCATCGAATCGAGAACTGAGGCTGAAGCATATTTTAGGAAACATATCGAAGAGGAATCAACCATTCAATTTTTGCTCAAAAACCTAAGCCGTGAGAAAGACGGCGATTACCGTTGGAAAATGAATCTGCCAGTTATCGTTTCAAAATATAAAGAAATTTTGGGCCATGAGCATAGCAATGAAATTTTCGATGGACCCACACTTTTTATCAGAGGCGAAAATTCAAATTATATTATCCCTTCCGAATTTGAAGCTTACAAACATAATTTTCCGAGGGCAAAACTCGTTACAGTTGAAAAAGCTGGTCATTGGGTCCATGCAGAGAATCCGGAAGCCTTTCTCAGTGAACTGATAACTTTTCTAGAGAAATAATTCATTTTTTCAAAATAAATAGTTAGATACTTACATTTGGTAAGCAAATTGCATAGATGCATTTAAAGTATCAAAACATACAAAAATATAATTCAAAATGTCAAAGTTTATATTTATCGGCTTACTACATCTGCTATTATGCTTCAATTTAAATGAGACTTATGCTCAGTTGCAGGAATACACCGACCATAAACCTGTTTACCGTAAATGGCAGGACAGCTATATTATTGACAAGATTGCGTACACAAAATCGTCCACAATATTTTATTTTCGATTTGTTTGCCGCAGCGGACAATACACCAATGCAATTTTCTATGAACCAGGAGGCGAATCGGCCTGGTATCTGAAGGGAAAAACTGGTAAAGATTATAAGCTCAAAGCTGTAAAAAACATCAGAAGAAACAGCGAGCTGTTGGTAAGTAACCTGACATCTAAAAGAGAATTCCCATCACTTGAGGGTTTTGGGTACACAGTTTTTAGCTGTGAAGTACATTTTGAAAGACTAGCAAACACTGAGAAAGTGGTTGATTTCATTGAGGGGGAAGGTTTCGAAGCTGCCGAAAACCACTTCAATTGTTTTGATGTTGAGCTAAAAACCTGGGACAATAAAGAGTTGGGAAAAATAGAAGACTCAAAGGAAAAAATTCAGAAATTTGAAAACAAATTCGGTATCACTAATACAGACATAAAAGTTCAGCCAAAAGTAGAACCAAAAGTAGAACCAAAGGTTGTGCCAAAAGTAGAACCAAAAAAGGATCCTGTAGTTGTTAAAGTCGATCCCCCAAAAGTTGAGCAAAAACCGCTACCCGACCCTAATAATCCTTATCCAATAAGAAGAATCCGGGATAGAAGAGACATAAAATGTAATGAAAAATTGGTGTTGGATAATGTGCAGTTCCAGGACAACACAACCGATTTCAAAGGAATGGTCGAATGCCAGAGAACGATTCGTTTTGTTTATGAGTACATGACCGATAATCCCAAATCTACTGCAACCATTATTGGACATTCAGATGTTTTTGGACCAAAAGACCGAAATCTTGAACTATCGAAACAAAGGGCGATAAAAATACAAAGGTATCTTTCATCATTGGGTATCAATCCTTCGAGAATCAATATTGAATATTATGGTTCTCAACAACCAATTGTCAAAGAAGGCAGCATGCTTAACCGAAGAGTTGAGGCTTTTATTAAATGCAATTAAACACCTGAAACAAACAAAAACCTAGTTCAAAATGTCAAAGTTTATTTTCTTTGGTTTCCTAAACCTGCTGTTTTATATAAGTTTTAATGAATCTTTCGCTCAATCGCAGGAATACTCCGACTATAAACCCGTTTACCGAAAATGGAGAGACAACTATATCCTTGATAAGATAGAATACACTAAAACAACCACGATATTTTTTTTCCGATTTGTCTGCGAAAAGGGTCACCGTGCTATCTTCTACGAACCAGGGCATGAATCAGCTTGGTATCTAAAAGGCAAAGCTGGTAAAAGTTACAAGCTCAAAGCTGTTAAAAATATTAGAAGAAATAGTGCGATGTTGGTATCAAATCTGACATCTGAAAAAGAGTTTTTATCAATTGATGGCTACGACTACACAACATTTAGCTGTGAGGTACATTTTGAGCGATTACCAAACACTGAAAAAATAGTTGATCTGATTGAGGGGGAAGGTTACGAAAACGATGAAGGTCACTTCAATTGTTTCGATGTTGCACTTAAAACCTGGGACAATAAAGAACTTGGTAAAGTTGAAGACTCCAAAGAAAAAATTGAAAAGTTTGAAGACAAATTTGGGATTCCCAAAACTGACAAACCTAAAGTTGAGCCTAAAATTGAACCTAAAATTGAGCCTAAAGTTGAGCCTAAAGTTGAGCCTAAAAAGGATCCTGTTATCGTAAAAGTAGATACTCCAAAAGTTGAGCCTAAACCACTGCCCGACCTAAACAATCCTTATCCTATCAAAAGAATACGTAACAAGAGCGATATTGTTTGTAGTGAAAAATTGGTCTTGGATAAGGTGCAATTCCAGGACAATACAACCGAGATGAAAGGCCTTGTGGAATGCCAGCGAACATTACGTTATGTTTATGAATACATGACTGATAATCACAAATCTACTGCAACCATTATTGGACATTCAGATGTTTTTGGACCAAAAGACCGTAACCTTGAACTATCGAAACAAAGGGCGATAAAAATACAAAGGTATCTTTCATCATTGGGTATCAATCCCTCAAGAATTGATATTGAATTTTATGGTTCTCAAGAACCAATTGTCAAAGAAGGCAGCGTACTAAACCGAAGAGTTGAGATTATTATTAAATGCAATTAATTGCTAATGAGATTACTAACGAAAAGCAGTTCAAAAAAATTGAGCAGCTTTTTATATTTTTGATCCGTCCAATTCAATTTTAATTTTTTTAGCATCTTCCCATTCCAAAAAAGCATCGATTTCGCTGCGATAATTGCTGTATACCCACATTAAAATTGCTACGTCATCGACCAAGCCAAAAAGCAAAAAATCGGGTATAAAATCGAGCGGTGCTACAAAATAAACCAGTGCAGCAACTGTACCCACTATTCCATTCAGGGAAATTTCTCTGTAGCTACCCTTTGCGTAGGCTTGTACAAGTCGAATTAAGACTGAAAGATGATCTTTTACATCGCTGGTCAAATCTTTAACAGATTCGTATTTTTTCAGATGCGCTATCACCTGCTTTATCAGCCTGAATATGGATAAAGGTTTATGAATTATTTTATTGGCAATTTTAATAAAGGCCTTATAATACCAGCTTTCAGATATTTTCAAACCTTTATTTTCCGCAGTTTCACCCGAATTCACAAAGTCATCGTTCATTTTATTTGCTGAATTATTTAGCATTTTCATACTTAAAGCTAAAATTAAAAAACTTTATAATCCACACCCATCCTTTCGAGTGCCCCAACTAAAAGACTGTCGGCATTTATCTTACGATTGAATGAAATGAGCTGTAATTTTATCTTCTCGGATACATCAAGAATATTAACACTTAGTGTTTGATCGCCCCCATGTTTTAGACAAATATCGTCCAGATCGGCAATAAATTTTTCCGAAATATTTTGAACGGGAATATTAATAGTTATGCCTTTTATTTTCTCATTTCTCACCTCATCGAGTAACCTTATTTCATTTATTTTTAACTCGTAGCTATTCGGATCGCTCCATTTTGGTGAGTATTTTCCTTTAACGTACACAACAGCATCTAAAACAAGCAAATGTTTAAAACGCATGTAATTTTCGTTAAATAGGGAAACCTGATAGGAGGACTCGTAATCTTCGATACTAAAGGTACCAAAAGGACTGCCTTTTTTGCTCATTCGATGTTGTACATCTGTAACAATACCCACCAAGGCCAATTCCTGATCTCTGTATTCTTCAATTCTGTTAATGGGTGTAGCAAATCTTTGTACCTCTACTTTATAATCATCCAATGGATGGCCTGACAGATAAAATCCTGTAACGTCTTTTTCTTTTTTTAACCTTTGCATGAGCGGCCATTCCTCAACCTCAGGAATTTTAGGCTCGGGTAAGGTATTGCCCTCTGCGCTATCACCAAATAAGGATAAAGTAGTTTCAGTCAGTTCTTTTTGAAATGCATTACCATAGCGTAGCAAAGCCTCTAAAAAAGTTATTTTATCGTCGTAAGGTGCAAAAAAAGTTGCTCTTTTGTGTCCAAATGCATCAAAAGCACCACTTATGGCCAAACTTTCGAATGACTTTTTATTAGCAACTCTCAGACTTACCCTCCTCATGATGTCGAAAATATCCGTAAAGACATCCGTTTCTCTTGCTCTGAGAATTTCCTCTACCGGCCCTTCGCCTACACCTTTTACAGCAGACATACCAAAACGAATTTTTCCTGTTTTTGTGGCATAAAAATTCATTTTACTTTCGTTGATGTCGGGTCCTAAAACCTCAACTGACTGTACCTTACATTCTGAAATAAAGAAATTGATTTCATCTATACTTTTGGAATGTGTCAGTACCGAAGCCATAAACTCTGCTGGATAATGAGCCTTGA
Organism: Saprospira grandis DSM 2844; assembly: GCA_945888475.1. Classification (GTDB taxonomy): domain Bacteria; phylum Bacteroidota; class Bacteroidia; order Chitinophagales; family Saprospiraceae; genus Saprospira; species Saprospira grandis_C. Next base: position 20,987 of record CAMDAB010000038.1, read on the forward strand.
GATATGCAGTCTGAAAAGCTACTAAGGCATAACAGGTTGAATGTGATTTATTAAAAGCATAGGAAGCAAAGGCCTCCCAGTCGGTCCAGATCTTTTCGAGTTTATTCTGTGGATGGCCTTTCGCCATTGCCTGATCGACAAATTGAGATTTCATTTTATCGAGCACTGATTTTTGTTTCTTACCCATAGCCTTACGCAGTACATCGGCCTCTCCTTTTGTAAAATCTGCCAGACTTTGAGAAAGCAACATCACCTGTTCCTGATAAACAGTAATACCATAGGTTTCTTTCAAATACCCCTCCATTTCAGGCAAGTCATAAACGATCGGTTTCCTACCATGTTTACGGTCAATAAATTCAGGAATATACTCTAGTGGACCTGGTCTGTAAAGTGCATTCATGGCTATCAGGTCTTCAAATTTAGTTGGGACAAGGTCGCGCATATACTTTTGCATTCCGGCACTTTCATATTGGAACACACCTACCGTTTCACCTCGCTGAAAAAGCTCGTATGTTCTGCTGTCTTCCAATGGTATAAGATCTGGATCGATATCAACACCATGATTTTCACGTATCATGATAATTGCATCATTGATGATGGTAAGGGTTTTAAGACCCAAAAAGTCCATTTTGAGCAAACCAGCCGACTCTGCAACCGAGTTATCGAATTGGGTTACAAGTAAATCCGAATCCTTTGCAGTTGTAACTGGCACATAATTGGTTATATCGCCAGGTGTTATGACGACACCACAGGCATGAATTCCCGTATTTCGGATAGAACCCTCCAATTTCTTGGCATTCTGAATCATTTCACCAATTTTGTCTTTGCCCTTTGCCAATTCTCTGAAAGAATAAGCCTTATCCAGCTCTTCTTTGTTCAGTTTTTCTTTTAGTTTTGGTTCAACATCGTCATCTGCCAAAACTTTATTTAAGGTTGCTGACAAATCTTCCGGGAACATTTCTTTCACCCGCTTAACCTCATCGAGTGAAATATTCATCACCCTTCCAACATCCTGAAGGGAAGTTTTAGCAGCCATTGAACCATAGGTGATAATTTGTGCTACCTGATTCCTACCGTATTTATCCAAGACATAATTAATAACTTTTTCCCTGCCAACATCATCAAAATCAATATCAATATCGGGCATTGACACACGCTCCGGGTTGAGAAAACGCTCGAAAAGTAAATCATATTTGATTGGATCTACATTGGTAATACCAATACAATAGGCAACTGCCGAACCTGCTGCCGAACCACGTCCCGGACCAACAGCAACACCCAAATGCCTTGCGGTTGATGTAAAATCCTGAACAATAAGAAAATAACCCGGATAGCCAGAATTTTCGATGACCTGTAGTTCAAAATCGAGACGCTCTTTAATTTCGGGACTAATATGACCATAGCGTTTTTGAGCACCCACATAAGTAAGGTGCCTCAAATAGGCATCCTGATTATTAAACTCTTTAGGAAGTGGAAATGCGGGCAGTAATACATCGCGTGTAAGTTTTAACGGTTCAATTTTATCATAAATTTCAATGGTATTTTCCAAAGCCATTGGTAAATCACTAAAGATCGCATTCATCTGCCCTTTCGATTTAAAAAAGAAGTCAGAACTGCTAAAACGAAAACGGTTGACGTCCTCAACTAATGAGCCGGTATTAATACAAAGCAACATATCATGAGCAATCCAATCGTCCTCATCTACATAATGAGAATCGTTTGTTGCTATTACTTTAAGGTTATATTTTTTGGCAAAAATCAGCAGTTGTTGATTGATATCTTCCTGACTAATTCCCAAATTATCAATATTTTCAAGACCCTTGTGCCGCTGTAATTCTATATAAAAATCTTCGCCAAAAATATCAATCCACCACTTCAGCAGTTCTTCGGCCTTTTCGATTTTGCCTTGCATGATAGCCTGTGGAATTTCGGCACCAATGCAGCAACTCGTTGCAATTAAACCTTCATGGTATTTTACAATCAATTCTTTGTCAATTCGGGGGAACTTACTGTACAAACCTTCAATAAAACCGAGTGAACAGAGTTTTGATAAATTTTGATACCCAGTTTGATTTTTAGCCAGTAAAAGTTGATGATATCGTTTATCCTGTTCGTTTTTTGACTTAGAAAATGCTCTTATGTGTCGGTTTTCAACCAAATAAAATTCACAGCCAACTATAGGTTTAAGATTATTTTTTTCAGCTTCGGCAACGAATTTAAAGGCCCCAAACATATTTCCGTGGTCAGTCAGCGCAACGCCTTTCATGCCGTCGGAAGCAGCCTTTTTCATAATATTTGAAATTGAAGAAGCACCGTCGAGTAATGAAAACTGGGTATGACAATGAAGATGGACAAAATCCTCCATAGGTAGATATTCAGATTTTATATTTAATTAATTTCTCCAAAAATACAACTTTTGACACGCATTATCAAGTCAAATTTTGCATCCAACGAAAAAATCTTTACTTTTATACTCGAAATAAAAAATTAGTAATTCATAACACAGTAAGAAATGTCAGTCAAAAAAAATATCAATTGGTTAATCGATGAATTTACAAGTATCGACCTGGTTCCATCAATCAAATCCAGCAGGGTAAAAAGTTCCGAAACCAATACTGAAATCATTGAAGATGGTAAAAAATTTAATTTCAAATCCTCTGAAACTAAAAATGATGATCAAGGACGTCCATCAGTACTCAAAAACTTTAATCCAAAGGGGCAATTGATCGAGGAATACCGATATAGTTATAATGGCCATATCCAAAAAATTGAACTTTTCGAAAATGGCAAAAAAACCTGTGTTTGGACAAATGAATATGACAGCACAGACAGATTAATTCTTAGTGATTATGCTGAAATTGCAGATGATTCACATGACGTTGACAACTATACCTATGATAACGATGGCAGGCTTGTAAAAATTTTGATGGATTCCTATCCTGAAGAGGTCGAGGAAGATGAACCCGCCACAGGCTACGAACTGACATGGAATGGAGAAAAAATCGTTCAAATCTCAGAAATCTATGGCGAAGAAGAAGAAGCTAAAATCGTTTTTGAATACGATGAAAAAGGCCAGGTAAAATCTGTTAAAAAATACATCTATCTTATTGATGATGAAGACGAAGAGGTTGAAGAACTTTTTGACGAACAGATTCCAAAATTTGATGCATCGGGTCGATTGGTGGAAAATACCACCATCTATTATAGCTCAAATTCAAAGTTGATGATCATCTATGCATATGAGGGCAAAAGCGAATATGCTACGCATACCACTCACAAAGAATATGAAAATGACAAACTTAGTCGCAGTGTCGAATTTTTCGAAGATGAATCGGGCCATTTGCTTAAGTCAATTGAGCATTTCCATCAGGCAAAGGCAGTTAAAACAGATGTTTATACTTACGAAACTTTTTAAGTTCAATTAGAAACTTCATTAACAAAGTATCTGTTAGATCATAAAATACTATTGAATATGAATCTTACTGAGAAATATGTTAATCCCTTTACGGATTTTGGATTCAAAAAATTGTTTGGCGAAGAGCCAAATAAGGATTTGTTATTGGATTTCCTAAACGAACTACTCAAAGAAGAACAAGGCAGAATCGTAAGTTTAACCTATTTGAAGAATGAACAATTAGGCAGATCAGAATTAGACCGAAGAGCAATTTTCGATTTATATTGTGAGAACGAAAGAGGTGAAAAATTCATTGTTGAATTGCAAAAAACTAAACAAAAATTCTTTAAAGACCGTACATTATATTACGCTACTTTTCCGATACAGGAACAATCAAAAATAGCTGAATGGATTTTCGAACTCAAGGCTGTTTATACGATTGCGATTCTCGATTTTGTTTTCGATGAGGATAAAGAAAAACCTGAAAAATTCCGCTACGATATCAAGTTGACCGATATCGAAACAAAAAAGGTATTTTACGATAAACTCACTTTTATTTATCTGGAGATGCCAAAGTTTAACAAAACACTGGACCAACTCGAAACTAGATTTGATAAGTGGTTGTACGTAATTAAGAATCTTCATAAATTCGAAAGAATTCCTGATAAACTCAAAGAAAAGATTTTCATAAAGCTTTTTGAAACTGCAGAAATAGCAAAGTTTACACTCGAACAGGCAAGGACCTATGAGGATAGTTTAAAATATTACAGAGACCTAAAAGCTAGTTTTGATACCCTGTACGAAGAAGGTATGAAAAAAGGTATGGAACATGGTTTTGAAAAAGGCATTCTTACTGTAGCAAAAAATATGCTTGAAAATGGCATGCCAGTTGAACAGGTTTGCAAGTTGACAGGTTTAAGTATTGAACAATTAAACCAATTACTCAATCAGCCATAGCCATGTTCACAGGAATAATCGAAAAAATCGGAAAAGTCTGTCAAATTATTGACGAGGGCAGCAACAGGAATTTTCAGTTTTCATCAGCACTCAGTCAGGAACTTAAAGTAGATCAAAGTCTGGCGCATAATGGTGTTTGCCTAACGGTTACAGCAATAGATGCTGACAAATATTGGGTAACTGCTGTTGATGAAACCCTCAAAAGAACAAATCTTGGCGCTTTAAAAGTTGGCGATGAAGTCAATCTGGAAAGAGCCATGCATTATAATGGTCGCCTAGACGGACATATTGTTCAGGGACATGTTGATACAATTGGTCACTGCACCCGTGTTGATGAAAAAGATGGCAGCTGGGAATTTTATTTCGAATACGAGCCAAATCCTCAGCATCTATTGGTGGATAAAGGCAGTATTTGTATCAATGGCGTAAGTCTTACGGTTGTAAACCCGACGCTGAATGCTTTTAATGTGGCGATCATTCCTTACACTTACGAACACACTACTTTTAAGCATTTAAAAGCCGGTATGACTGTGAATTTGGAGTTCGATGTGTTGGGTAAGTATATAGCGAGGTATGCAATGCTGTATTCGGGAAAACTTTGATGCAGGTTATGTTTTTTTTTAAAGCTTTTAAGAGGTTGATTGATCACAAAACGACTAATCTTTCAAATCTTATACAATTAGTTTCAAAACGCAGATTTGACAGCTAAATTAGGTCTTTGATGGCTATTGGGGTCAGTATTGTCGATTAAATCCGCGTTTAAAATCCATCTCTAAATCCAAGGTGATTTCTACCTTTAGTGCTGTGAGCATAAAAACCCAAAGTTCGTCCCTTTCTCGCTTCTTTTTTACTTTTTTCATCGCTAAAAAAGTAACAAAAAATCTAGTCCTCAGCAAGGCGTTTTCGGGTTGTAAGCCCATGTTTAACAATAGTTTATTTACAAGGAACCCGAAACCAGAAGCAGCATCTCTAACCTTAGCTTGTTAATCCGCTCCATTTGACCGTCATTCAATCAATACCATTGCCAGCCCTGCTTCCATACGCTGGTGCTTCAGACGCAGGGAAGCGGTGCCTGTGGCGCGTTTTTTATTTGGAAAAGTTTTCAACTAAGACAATCTGTTTGTTTTTTACCTAGTAAAATACCAGTATTTTGAGCATCAAAATCTAGCCCCGATAGCAATCGGGGTCAGTATTGTCGATTGAATCCGCGTTTAAAATCAATAACAGATGAATTATGTAAAAACATAGCATGGGAGTCAGATGCTTTAGCTTCGGGTTTGTTAGGATATTATTTCAAATTATTCGTTGGTTGAAAACCTTCATGATTGGTTTCTGTGTTATGTTCCTTATGGTTAAAATTACAACTGCAGGGGTTAAAACCACCTGCTCCAGTGGTACAGTAAAATCTGAGACTGAAGCATTCAGATTTTTTACAAAGCTAGTTTTTCTTTGTCAGCATATTTTTCAATTCCGCCAGTTCCTCCTTTGTCAAATCCCTCCAGGCGCCGACTTTAATGCCATCGAGCTTGATGTTCATAATTCTTATTCTTTTGAGTGTAATTACTTTGTAATCGAGGTACTCACACATGCGCCTGATTTGGCGGTTCAATCCCTGGGTAAGAATTATTCTAAAGGCATTGTTGCCTGTTTTTTCTACAAAACATGGATTGGTAACCGTGCCAAGTATGGGAATGCCGGCTGACATTCTTTTAATAAATCGCGCATCGACAGGCTTGTCAACGGTCACAATATATTCCTTTTCGTGGTTGTTTTCGGCACGAAGAATCTCGTTGACAATATCGCCGTCATTGGTGAGAAAAATGAGTCCGGTAGAGGCTTTATCCAATCGCCCGATAGGAAAAATTCGTTCCTTATGCCCTACAAAATCGATGATATTATCCTTTTCTGCGCTATCTGTTGTAGAAGTAATGCCTGCTGGTTTATGCAAGGCTATAAAAACAGACTTTGGTTTTGATTTCAATGCTTTGCCATCAACAGTAACAATATCCTGTTCAAAAACGCGATTACCCTTAGTTGCTGCTTTTCCGTTGATTTTCACCCTGCCGGCTTCAATCCATCGATCGGCTTCGCGGCGTGAACAGATGCCTGTTTCGCTGATATATTTGTTGAGGCTGACAGAATCGTCATTCACGGCAATATATTTAGAAAATTAAAGCTTAGGTTCTGTTTGCACAACAGCTTTTTTCTCTGTCAACAACCTCAGCAAGAGGGTTTCAACAAGTAGGAAAAGGAGCGCAAAAATCAAACAGTATTTCCAGAGTGGAGTGCCTTTCTTCTCGCCGGCTAGTAAATTTTTGAAATCGCGGGCATAGGTTCCATCCAATACTATGACTGATTCTCCAAAATTCTTTTTCAATTCATCCAGTTTGTAAAACTCCATCAGCGATTCTCTGCGGTCATAATTATAGGCAAACTTATCCAGTACCTCCCCAGGTTTGAGGAATAGATTGTAAAATCCTGAGCGTTTGATCTGATTGTTAATACCCAGATTCAATCGGCTGCCTAATCTGCGTTGTTCGGGAATAAACTCACCGCCCTCACCTTTTATTTTGTAAACTGCCTCGCTGGAATTGTCTTTATTTTCCGATTCCAACTGATTATCTTTACCGATAAAATAAGCCAGACTGCGCGTGTTACCAGATGATAGCGCCATGCGGTATAACATGGGAATAAAGATTTCGCCATTTTGAACCAAATCTGAAAAATCGGTGTCCAGCGGAGCTGCGCAAAGGAAAAGATGACCTTTTCCGATGTTGTATTTACCCATAAAGGTTGCACCGTCTCTGTAACGAAGCAGCACTTCTTCGGCAGCAGAGGCTTTTTGCATAATTTTATAATTTCCCTTAGTCGATGGCAGTTTCAAATTGTCCCGCTTATCCTGAAAAACATCTGAAAATATAAAATCCTGAAAATTGATATAGGAAACCATTCGGGGTCTTTTGTCAAGCGCTCCCAGCTGATTGACATTAAAAGTATTCAAAAAGGCATTGTAATCATCCAATTTGGCATCTTTGCCCGGAAAAACCAAAACATTACCGCCGTTGTCGACATAGGTTTTTAGTTCGGAAGCCAAACCCGAGGAAACTGTATTCAAATCGCTCAAAACCAACAAATCGTATGATTTTAATTTTGAATAATCCAATTGGTTAACCGATGAATTTGAAACTACAAAGTACTGATTGTTTTTAAAACCCGCCTGTACATATTTGTTGGCTGCGCCTCCATGAATTTCGAGCAGATTTACTTTTTCCTTGACATAAAAAGTCATGTAATAATCATTGTCAAACTCGACCGGAAAATCTGTGACATTGAGTTTGGCTTCGTACCAGCCTGTTTTGGTAACCGTAACATTCAAGGTATCGAAAACAGCTACTTTGGCAGGAATTGTGAGCATTCCACCAGGTCTCAGTTCGGAATTTAAATTGAGTGAAACACGCAGGTTCGTCATTTCAACATCGGTATAATTTCTGATTTTTACTATCAGTTCATTAGGCTCATTTAATGAAAGCACCGGAGCCTCAAACCAGGCCGTATCGATGCCGACATTTCTACTTTGCAGCGCACTTAAAGGAATGAGATTCAAACGATAAATGCTGTCATTGTAATTATTGACATCGACATTATTTTTTTGAAAATCAGAAACAATATAAATTTCCTTGTTATTGTTTACACCCGATTGCAATGCCTGTTTCTGGCGTGCAATGACCTTAGAAATATTTCTGACACTATAGCCGGGCTGTATGTCCTTGAGTCGGGCCAAGGCATCTACCTTGCTCAGCAATCTTTGATCGCGTCCTTCAAAATCCGTTGTTAGAATTTGTATTTTATCATTGGGTCCGTAGGCCTCCAGTATTTCCTCAATCCTGCTCCTCGCCTTCTCTATCAGGCGCTGGTCATCCGATTCGGCCGACATGGAAAAGGAATTATCGAAATAAATACT
>CAMDAB010000039.1 GCA_945888475.1 Saprospira grandis DSM 2844
CTTAATTTTCTGTTCCGGTTCGTGACAGCGGAATGCAATAAAGATGCAACAGGCTGCTATGAATATGGATATTTTACGAAACATAGGTATTTATAATTTTTAAATTTTGTTTGAATAATTGTTAAGATGCAGTTCCTACAATAAAGGAACAAATATGAAAACAAAAAAGGTTAACTTTAACAATATTTAACACACAACATCTGCATAATGAATAAATATCAGATAATTTAATCAGAATTTCAACAAAAATATTTATTTTTAGATGCGATGAAGGAATGTGCCGACTAATTTTTTTTAATATAAATCTATTGTTCAAACTCTAAGCCAAGTTTTTTATTTTATGACATCCAAAGTTTTTTATAACGGTGAGCTGCGAACAACTTGTACCCACCTGCAATCAGGGCAATCAATTATAACCGATGCACCTAGCGATAACAATGGCCGCGGGGAAGCATTTTCTCCAACAGACCTCACAGCAACATCGCTTGCAACCTGTATGATTACCGTAATGGGTATCAAAGCCAGGGCAAATGATTGGAATATTGATGGGGCTGAGTTGGAGGTCACAAAGATAATGGCATCGGAACCTAGAAGAATTTCAGAAATTCATATAAAAGTGAAAATGCCCGCCGGTGAATTTGATGATAAAACACGTAAAATTCTTGAAAATACGGGCAGAACCTGTCCGGTGGCACTGAGCCTGCACCCCGATATTAAACAGCTCATCAGTTTTGACTGGCAATAGTGATGGAGGGATTGAAAAAAGTTGCCTCGATGGTAATTCTCAAAAATCAAAACCGCTATTTGTTGTTAAAAAGGGCAAATGAACCGAATAAAGGCAAGTATCTGCCCGTGGGCGGCAAACTCGACCCTTTTGAAACTCCATTCGATTGTGCTGTAAGGGAAACATATGAGGAAACAGGCATTAACATTGAAAATCCGATATTTTGCGGCATGCTTACGGAGAGTTCTCCAATAGCTTATAATTGGATCGCCTATATTTATCTGGCCGAAATTGATGACATTCCTCCCCCACCCTGCGATGAAGGTGAGCTTGAATGGGTAGATTCGGAATTGCTCGCTTCAATTGATACTCCGCCTACAGATTTATTTATTTATCAATATGTGCATAAAAATATCAAATTTATTTTCAGCGCAGTTTATGACAAGGAAATGAATCTGATTGAAATGCACGATGAATTGAGTGGAGAACATGTTTATCCTCCTGCCGAATCCTGTATATAACATTTAAAGTTCGCTAAAAAGTTAAATTATATTAGAATACTTTATGACTAAAAATTTATCAGTTGAAATTGATAGCTACATCGAAAAGGCAGCCGATTTCGCCAAACCTATTTTGATAAAAATTCGCGAAATGGTTCATAAAGCTAATCCCGAAATTACTGAATGCATCAAATGGAGTTTTCCTAATTTTGAATATCAGGGACATATTGTTTGCAGCATGGCCGCGCACAAAAAGCACTGCAGTTTTGGCTTTTGGCGGGGTAATGAAATGGAAGACCCTGATAAAATTCTTCAACAAATCGGAAAAACTGCAATGGGGCAACTGGGGCAGCTAAGTTCCATAGCGGATTTACCATCCGATGAAATCCTAATTAAATATCTGCATCAGGCAATTGATCTATGCTTTAAGGTCAAAGCAAAAAGCAGTTCTAATTCAGATACTAAAAGTAAAAAGAGCATTCCGGTACCTGAAATTCCAGATTATTTTAATGAAGCATTGGAAGCCTGGCCTGAGGCAAAAATGAATTTCGAAAATTTCAGCAATTCCTGCAAGCGAGAATATGTTGTTTGGATTACAGAGGCAAAAACTGAAAAAACCAGGCTCAAAAGGCTCTCGGAAGCTTTGGAAATGATAAAGGAAGGCAAACAGCGCAATTGGAAATATCAGTAAATGTGATAAGTGTAATCTTTTAACCCAGGACTGATTACAGCTCCAGCGGAGCGGCCTGTTCTTAGCCATTAGGCAAGAACGGGATTTTAGCCACATAGTGGTGACCTGTTTAAAATTAGAACACAGATTTGGACTTTGTCCAACACAGATCGGACAGATGCACACAGATTTTTTGCTACTGCGTCAATACTGATCCGATAGCTATCGGATTAGACAGATTAACTACGTTAAGACAGATATTTACGGATTGACGAAACTTTTGCAAAAATCTGATGGCTTTAAGCCTAGGATTTTAGTCAGCAAAGGAGACCCGGGTTTTTAACCTGGGACTGAACATTGTGCCCGAAGCTAAAGCATCGGTCTCATTTGCTGTTGTACTTTCAGAAGGTTACCCCGAAAGCTTTCGAGGTCTTTCGCAAAAATCTGATGCCCCGAAAGCTTTCGGGGTAGCCTCGGATTTTTATGTAGCAGAGGAGGCCTTGGTTTTAACCCAGGACTGTTCTAGCTCCATCGGAGCGACCTGTTCTTAGCCTATATAAGAGAATAGGATTTGAGCCACAGCGTGCTGACCTTTTGGAAATTGAAACACAGATCTGGACTTTGTCAAACACAGATCTGACAGATTTACACAGATTTCTTGCCATTAAGTCAATATTGTAAAGCAGAGCTTGGACTTTATGAGGGTCAGTCGAAAGCGGGCTTTTTCATTACCCTAATACTCTCTTATCAGTACCTCTGTTGGGATGTTGAGTTGCTGATGTAATTTACGGATCATATCGAGGGTTAGTTTCCTTTTTTTATTGAGAATTTCGCTGATCCGGCTTTTGAAACCGATACTTTTTTCTAAGTCTTTGGGTTTCATGCCTAATTGTTCCATACGGAATTTAACTGCTTCTATTGGATCAGGCAGATCGATCGGATATTTTTCATCCTCGTATTTAGCAATAAGAAGTACCATAAGTTCCAGCTCGTCGCCGGCTTCTGTTCCAGGTTTTGCGTCAAAGATTAGTTCCAGCCTTTGCAAGGCAAGCTCGTATGCTTCTTCAGTTTTTATAAGTTTTAATTTCATAGATTGTTAAATGCTTGTTGCGTCAATTTTATCATATTCTGCATGTGTACCTATAAACCTTATCCAGATTAGCCCATAATCGTAATTTATTTTTACAACCAACCTGTAGTTATTTCCTTTAATATTGAATACAACCCTATTGTCAGCCAAAATACTAGCTGCAGGATATAATAATTTTACATCTTTTGGCTGCTTCCAATCAGCATTTTCTGCTTCATTGTACCATGCTTTTAGTTGCTCTTCGCAATCATTATGAATCTCCCAATATGCTCTCAAAGTCTTTTTTGCAATAATTCTCACAGCCTTTCAATATTTTACAACACAAATTTAATAATAAAGTTACCAAATTGGTAACTTTTTAAATTTTATTAAACAATAAAAATAAAAATAAAAATCAGGGATCACTGACCTTAGCTTCCAAAAATAGCATAATTTTCTGCTTTGTCAAGTGCAAAAAATTAGTAGGGGTAAAAAAATCTGATATTTTCGCTTCGCTGAGCAATCTCGTCAGAATACGAGATCGGTTAAACCTAGGATTTTATGTAGCAGAGGAGGCTGGGTTTTAACCCAGGACTGAACATTGTGCCCGAAGCTAAAGCATCGGTCTCATTTGCTGTTGTACTTTCAGAAGGTTACCCCGAAAGCTTTCGAGGACTTTCGCAAAAATCCAATTTTTCATCACTGATTTCGGAAGAATTATAGCATATAAATTGCAGGCGTTACTTTCCTTTTTTATTCTTTAGAATCATCATCAGAAGATTCAATTTCTGTTTCAATTTCATCAATCATTTGTTGAATGAAATTGTCAGAGATATTTTCATAATCTGATTTATCATAGATAGAAATAAGATATACAACTTGTTCGTTATCTTCAGTTTCCTCAATATGAAGGTATGTAATGATACGTGCACCACCACTTTTCCCTTTCCCTTTACTTTTAATTGAAAGGCGAATTTTGTAAACATTTTCACTGATCAAAGTACCTTGTAAGGGGTCTTTCTCCAAACTTTCAACTAATTCATTTAGTTCTTTCTTCAGAGTATGGTACTTTTTCTTTAGCTTTTTAGCTTCACGCTGAAAATTAGGCGTTACAACAACTTTAGAACTCATCTAAAAAATCTTTTGCGCTTTTTGCTTTTTCTTTTCCTGATATAATTTCTTTAACTTCAGAAAAGCCTTGTTTCAGACTTTCTTTTAGTGAGCCATATTCTAGGAGCGCCTTAATTTGCGCTTCAATTCGTTCCCATTCTTCAATCGGAATCATTACTGCCTTTCGGATTCCCTCAGGGTCGGTAACGTACTGTATTTTAACCTTGTTCATAATTTCTGATATTTAAGCTTATCAAAGTTACAAAAAATTGGGTTAAAATGTTCCCATTATTTAAAAATTTATAAATCGTCATTTACAAAATAGGAATGCTATCTACTGCCGAGCGGCCTGTTCTTAGCCGCAGGCAAGAACGGGGTTTTGAGCCACAGGGTGCTGACCTGTTGGAAAATGAAACACAGATTTGGACTTTGTCCAACACAGATCGGACAGATGCACGCAGATTTTATGCTACTGCGTCAATACTGATCCAATAGCTATCGGATTAAACTGATTAACTGCGTTAAATCAGATTTTTACGGATTGACGAAACCTTTCGCAGAAATCTGATGCTTATCAAGGCAAAAAAAAGAACCGCGATAAACTGATTTTATCTCTTTACCGAAAAGGAAAAATCAAAATCCAGGATATTGCTGATGCTGCTGAAGTATCGATCCAATATGTCAAAGACCTGATTGAGATTTCCAAAAATGAAGAAAAAAATACCCTTGAGGAGAAGAAACCTTCCTTAAGAAAGAAAAAAGAGTAAATAAGCCTATACACTTCTCTTCTCCTTCTGTTTTTTCCTGTACCAATTGAACAGACCATAGGTCGCAATTCCGAAGAAAATAATATACTCGACTGCAACGACATAAAGGCCTTTATAGAAATAAACAAAAACTGAAATGGCATCGACAAGAACCCAAAGTAGCCAGCTTTCCCATTTTTTTTGGGCGAGCATAAAGGTTGCAATAACGGAAGCGATGGCAGTGAAAGCATCGGCGTAGGGCAGCGCTGCTTTTTCGGGGAAAAGTTGTGGCAGCAGTTGATGAATGTTGCTCATTAACAGTCCCCAAATGATTGTTCCAACCAAAAGTAACAATATATAAAGCGTCCATTTCTTAGACTTGATACTGCTGATTTCAATCTTCCGTTCAACTGCCCCTTTTGCCCAGCTTCTCCAACCATAGGCGGTCGTTATCATAAAAAATACCTGCAAAAGCATATCAGAGTACAATTGAGTCTGAAAGAAGAGCAGAAAAAAACAAAAGATGTTGACAATACCCGAGGGCCAGGTAAGAATATTAGCCCGGGCAGCCCACCAAACAGAGAGCAGCCCTGTGGCAGTACCCACTAGCTCGATTAGGCTGAGCGGATAATTGCCAATATTAAAAACAATAAATTCAATGCTTAAAATATTCAATTAAGCTCGGTTTTAAAATCATTAATAATTTTACGGACCAGACTGTTCGATGAACCATAACTTACAAAAATCACATCCAGTCCACTGTTTTCAAACTTTTTAAGGTTCAATGTAATGGCATCGTAGAGCCAGGAGTCTGGATTTCCAAATACGCCTCCACCGACAAGGGTAAGGAAAACTTTGTTAGTTCGGCCTTTGTTCATATTGTTGATTGCTGCCCAAAAAGTTGCCTCATAAGTAGCCTCCAAAATCATTTTTCCAAAGGGCTCCCATGCTTGCGAAGAAATTCCACTATAGGCAACCGGAACACCCGAGCAGTAAACCTGTGTAACTTTCGAACTACCCGCAAAGGCAGTAACTGCTGCTTCATGCTGAATGCCTACTTTGAGCAGGCCTTTCAGATACTCGTATTCATCGCTGTTTAAAGCGGTCATTTTTTTCCTGATAAGTTCAAGTCCCTGATCATATGCAAGGCAATAGCCATTTTTCATATTCCAGAGTTTGCTGTTGCCTTCCTGAAAGAATTGTTCAATATCTTCGAGACAGTCGATCTGCAAGTCGGCAGTTTGACCAATTTGCCCTTTTACACGCACAAAATAATTTCGGTAAACTGTACCGGCGCCGCAAGCAATTGCGCAGGCAGGCCCCTGCGTTTTATCATAATCGTAAATGCCTACACCATTTTCAGGAACTGCATTTGGCGAGGCCATTTCCAAAAGATTAAACTGCGAAGCTGCCTGAAAAACAGCTCCGTCGTTATCGATTTCACCATGTAGTTTTTTTACATCGCCAATGGCTTCACTCAATGTGATTTTCTGATTTTGGGGCAATTCTGTTTTCCTCAACTCAGCCAAAGAAGGCAGTTGAAAAATACCGGGGTCATATGATTGTCCATTGACTACTGAATATATCAAGCCATTTTCAAGCTTCAAATTATTTCTAACCTGTTCAGGATTTTGCTCGGCAAAGCCAAAGAGTTTTTCGAACCACATAAAAGAGTCAGTTTGTTATTTAGAGATTGTATTCATTTGTACAAAGTATCAGGTATCAGGTATCAGGATTTTAACTTTCAATAAAAATTTACTTTCTATAATTCAATTTTATAAGTCTTGATACTTGATACTTGATACTTGATACCTGATACTTGATACTTGATACTTGATACTTGATACTAAAAACTAAACAAAATCATCCCATAAAAATTCAGGGGAGCCGTAACAAAATACTTCGGCAGGCCGTCGAAATCGACATAGCCCTGATTGTAATAATTTGTATTGAGCAGATTATTGACCAGGAAGCGAAATTCCCAGCCGCGAATGCGATAACTCAACTGTGCATTAAGGAGCAGATAATCATCCAGACTTACGCTATTGGAAAAATTGATATAGGAACTGCTCTGATAACGGGCATCTAGCCCAATGCGGAAACCTTTGAATGTGTAAGCAACTGATTGATTGACAATAAACATTGGCGTAAGGATAGGACTGAAACTAATGCCCTGATCTTTTATCCGGCTGTAATTGAAACTCGATGCATTGGTAAAAAGTAGCCCATTCACAGGTTCATAACTTCCCTGAATCTCAATTCCTGAGCGCAAACTGCGCGCAAATGCTGAATTCAGCGCAAGTGCATTGGGTCCAAACTGACCATTCAATACTATTTCATTCCGAAACTGCATGAGAAAAAGATTGGCGCCAACTTGCCAGTTTTTGCCGCTGCTGCGAAAGCCCAATTCCTGATCGATTACCGATTCCGGTTTGGTAATAAAAGTAATCAGTTGAAAACTGCTGTCAAATCGAGGCTCGTCATTGCCGCCAAAAATATCGGTTCTCGTTGGTTCGCGACCAATTGAACCAATGCTGTAGTAAAGCGTGGAATTTTTACTTGCCTGCCAACTGAGACCGGTGCGGGGATTCAGGAATTTCCAATTCAGGCCCAAATCATTTGTTCTACCTTCAAAATCGAAGCGGTTATAACGACCTTGAACATCAGCAAAAATATTAAAACTACCAATTTTATAAATTGCCTTTGCGAAAACTGCAGCATCGCTTTTAAAACCGCGGTTTGTGTACATCACACCTAAATATGGCTCAGAACCTGTATGACTTCTGGTATAAAAACTTGCCTGTAGTCCTGCACTCAAATCGAGATTTCCGATTTTAGTATTGAAATTACTAAAAATGCCACTATAATGTGAGCGGAAGGCAAAATTCATCAGAAAAGGAGAATCGGAACTCCAGAGCGGATTATTATAGTCGAAATCGTAATTGCCATCCAGAAAATTGTAATATACTGTGGTCGACAAAGTGCTTCTTGAATCAGGGAAAAATTTATGCTCCAGCATTGTCAGACTTTGAAGGAAACGGTCGTCTTCAGCATTGGTGTTGGCATTGAAACGTCGGTCAGTTCTGATAAGGCTGTCAGAAACCCCCAACCAGGCCATTTTATTCTGCTGATGTCCGACAAAGCCTGTCAATTTGAGCAATTGTTTTTGTCCAAAAAGCATTCCGCTATAAAAAAGCGATTGAGATGTGTTTCCGGAGTGCCGTTTGTAGCCATCGGAATGTAAATGCGTACCTCTCAAATAAATGGCTTTATTTTTTCTCATTCCACTCTGATATTCGGCAAATGCACGGTATGAATTGAAAGAACCATAGCCTACACCAACAGAAGCCCTGGCAGAATCGCTGAGTCCGGGAGAAAAGAATTGCATACTAGCTCCATAGCTCGCGGTACCATTTTGGCTAAGTCCTACCCCGCGTTGAATTTGAATCTCTGAAATGGAATTAAGAAAATCGGGGTAATTTGAAAAATATGCGCCCTGGTCCTCAGGTTCATTCAGGGGAACACCATTCAAAGTCATGTTGATACGAGTCTGATCAATTCCGCGCAGGCGAATATAAGAATAGCCCTGTGTGTTGCCGGCATCGGAGTAAACGGTGATAGATGGACTAAGCTGACTCAAAATATATGATGGCTCCTGCCCTGTATTCAATTGCTCGAACTGATCAGGTTTTATATTTTGGAAAGTTGCCGGTGTTTTTTCATCCGCTTTGTAAACCGCTGTACCAATGACTATGGTATCGGTCTCAATTTCGGGAAGATTTATTTGTTGCGCTGTCAAAAAAAGAGGGATAAGCACAGCTAAATAAATGATCAAATATTTCATTATTGGGGTAATTTTTATCCGATAAAAAAATCAAATAGCTATTGAGCAACATAAAAAAATTTACTCATTTTCCACTCTCTTGATTTTTGCACCCAAGGCATTCAGACGTTGATCGATGTTTTCATAACCGCGATCGATCTGGTTAATTTGATGTATGGTACTTGTACCCTTGGCCGACATGGCTGCAATGAGCAAGGATACCCCTGCGCGGATATCGGGCGAGGTCATGCTGATACCACGAAGCGAATATTGTCGGTTGAGGCCTATGACTGTGGCGCGGTGCGGATCGCAAAGAATTATTTGCGCACCCATATCAATCAATTTATCGACAAAGAAAAGTCGGCTTTCAAACATTTTCTGATGAATAAGTACCGAACCGCGAGCCTGTGTTGCAACTACCAGCAGGATACTCATCAGGTCGGGCGGAAAGCCGGGCCAGGGAGCATCGTAAACATTCATGATTGAACCGTCGATAAAGGATTGAATTTCATAAATATCCTGTTGCGGCACATAAATATCATCACCTATAACTTCGAAACGGATGCCAAAGCGTGAAAAGGTTGGCAGAATGTTTCCGAGCATGTCAACCCGCACGTTTTTAACAGTCAATTCCGACTGAGTCATTGCAGCCATTCCAATAAAAGACCCGATTTCGATCATATCGGGCAGGCAGCGGTGTCCTGTTCCGTATAGCTCCCCTACCCCTTCCACAACAAGCCGGTTCGAGCCAACACCGCTGATGCGGGCACCCATGCTATTGAGCATTTTGCATAATTGCTGCAGATAAGGCTCGCAAGCGGCATTATAAATTGTGGTAACGCCCGAAGCCATGGAAGCAGCCATCAGCACATTGGCTGTGCCTGTCACCGAAACTTCATCCATCAGGATAAAAGTACCACGCAGTTTCTCGGCCTTGAGTAGAAATATATTGGATGATTCTAAAAATTCATAATCAACCCCAAGGTATTGTAAACCATTGAGGTGGGTATCCATACGTCGGCGACCAATTTTATCACCCCCGGGTTTTGGCAGAACCGCTTTACCGAAACGGGCAAGCAGAGGGCCCATAATCATGACCGAACCACGAATGGAACCAGCTTTGCGTGCAAAATCATCGCTTTGCATATATTCGAGGTCGATATTTTTTGCGCAAAAAATATAGGTGTTGTTATCGACCTTTTCTACCTCAACTCCAAGGCCTTCGAGTAGTTTAATGAGAAAAACGACATCGACAATGTTAGGAATGTTTGAAATAGTAACCTTTTCGGCCGTAAGCAGTACGGCACAAATCACCTGCAGTGCCTCGTTTTTGGCACCCTGCGGAGTGATGGAGCCACTGAGTCGGGCCCCTCCTTCAACTATAAATGAGGCAGATTTTGACATATCTGTTAACTTATTTTGATGTTATGAATTAAAAAACCGAAAGATATGATTTTTACTGAAAAGAAAATACAATAAATGCCCATACTCTTCGAATAGAATATGGGCATTTATAGCAATTAAACTCATCAACTGTTTTAATTCAAAAAAAGTTCCATATCGTGAAAAAAATATTGAGTATTTTCATCACTTATTATTTTTGATAAAATTTAAACAATTAAGATACAAAAAACTTATTTTCGCAATTGAATTTAATTAAACAAATCTAATATGTCCCAACAACCCGAACAATCCGGCGGATCGACCGCAAAATGGCTTGCCATTATGGTAGTTATGATTGCAGTAATTATCATTGGTATATGGATTTACAAATGGATAACCTGGATTATTTATGGATTTATAGCCCTTTTGATTGTCATTCCACTTTTCCTAAACCGAAAATGGGTTTCCAAAATAATTGCCTGGATAAGAGGGACCTATAAAAAACACATAGCATTGGGCATTATCACTACACTGGGTGCGCTTGCAGCCTTTCTTCCTTTTTCAGCTTTTTTGGTAGGTAAAACCATTTGGGAATATTTTATCGTCAAAAAGAAAAAGAATGGTATTGTCCAAACGCAAGAGCCGGCAGAGTTGAATAATGAAACAAACGACGAATTGCTTTCAAAAGCTGACGATTTGCTAACGAAAAATATCGATTCTAAATTTCCACCAACAGAACAGTAAGGAAATTTAATGACAAAAGCCTTTGTATTCGGAAAATTTATGCCCTTCCACAATGGTCATCGGGCAATGATTGAATATGCCGCTGAGCACTGCGATGAATTAATCGTATTGCCCTGTATCAGCGACAAAGAATCCATTTCAGGCAAAATGCGCAAAAAATGGATTGAGCAAACTTTTAAGGGGAACAGCAAAATAAAGGTCAAATTATTCAATTACAAAGAATCGGAACTACCGAACACCTCTGTGACTTCGAATGAAGTTTCTAAAATTTGGTCAGAAAAATTCAAAAAAATACTGCCTGACCTAAATCTACTTGTTACATCGGAACCATATGGAGAACTTGTAGCCAGTTTTATGAACATCAGGCATCTGTGCTTCGACATTTCACGTACTCAAGTTCCTGTATCGGCCACAAAAATCAGAAACAATCCATACGAATACTGGGATTTCCTGCCTGATGCGGTGAAACCCTACTATCAGCGCAAAGTTGTGATTTTGGGTACCGAATCGTCAGGTAAAACAACCCTTGCTGAATATTTATCGACTAATTTCGATGCTGCTTTGGTGAGGGAAATGGGCAGAGCATTGATTCCAAATTCTGAAAAATTTGAAATTAGCGACCTGAGAAGCGTTGCAGCGGCTCATCAAAAAGAAACGGCAGAGGCGATTCAAAGCTTAAAACCGCTTATAGTGATGGACACAGATATTCATATCACCCAATCCTATGCCTTTTACAAATTTGGGCAATACCTGGATCTGCCAAAGCAATGGTACCGGACACAAAAGGCAGATTTATATCTATATCTGCCGTCTGAAACTCCTTATGTGCAGGATGGTACACGGCTTAAAAATGCAGAACGCAATGAACTGGGACGATGCCATAGCGTGACATTAGAAAAGTTTGGAATCGGCTACCATGTCCTATCCAAAGACTTCACGAAAAGAAAAAAAGAGGCTGAAGCGCATATCAATCAGCTACTTGGTCCAGCATCGCCATGAGTCTCCCCATCTTTGGGTTTCCTGTCGACTCTGAGATTAATAAACTCTACAATCAGTGAAAATGAAATGGCAAAGTAGAGATAGCTTTTCGGTACGGCGCCTACATGCTCACCAAACAATACTGCATGCGAAAGGTGCATACTCTCGGTGATGAGCATGAAACCAATCAGAATAAGGAATGAAAGCCCCAATACCTGGATTGATGGATTTTTATTGACAAATATTCCGATTGGGAAGGCAAAAAACATCATAATGCCCACAGAGATAACGACTGCTGTTATCATGATAAAGAGCGCACCAGGAATATCATTGGTCATACCAACAGCTGTCAAAATAGAATCGATGGAAAAAATCAGGTCGATCATGAGAATCTGAATGATGACATTCCTAAAAGATTTTGTGGCCGATTTTTGCATCTCCGCCTCATCGTGACCTTTAAAATTGACCTTTTCGTGAATTTCCTTGGTACTTTTATATATAAGAAAAATCCCGCCCAAAACCAATACTAAGGCCTGACCAGTAATATCGGCTTTGAGAATACCAATATTGAGCACAAACCATGGTGTTTTCATATGAACCAAAACATTAACGCCCAGCAGTAGTAGAATACGAAGGAACATTGCCAGAAAAAGTCCTATCTGAGTAGCTCTTTTACGTTGATCAGCAGGTAGTTTACCGGTTATGATTGAAATGAAAATAATATTGTCAATCCCCAAAACGATTTCGAGAAAGGTAAGTGTAATCAAGGCAAGCCAGGCTTCACTCGATGTAAGCATTTCCATCATAATAGCGGCAAATATTTATCTATTGTTATAATCGAACTTGTGCAAATGTCCTAAGCATACAATTGCAATGCAAATTTCATTTTTTTTTCAAGATAATTCTAAATATTATCAAAGATTTTGTGTTAAAGCCCCGTCTTTCTTTAAAATATTGATTTTTTCGGCTTCTTTTATGGGACCATGCAATTTTACAGGGTCGGATTTTTTTTGCATACCAATAATTAGCACCTGTACAAGGGTAGAAAATGCAATGGCAAAATAAAGATAACTTTTTGGGATGGCATGCACCTGGAAATCTCCAATTTTTACATGGGCCAAATGCGAGCCTTCTGCCAAAAGCATAAAGGCAATAAGCAGCAGAAACGAAAGTGCCAGCATTTGCACCGATGGATGTTTGTTGATAAAGCGACTAATGGCAGCTGCAAAAGTCATCATGGTGAGAATGGAAAAAATAACTCCAAGTATCATGATGGGCATGGCATTGAATCCATTTTTTGTCAGGTCCTGTGTAAGTCCAATAGCCGTCAGGATAGAATCGATAGAAAAAATAAGATTGATGAGAGAAATTTGAATGATAGCATCCCTGAAACCAGCAGTTTTTCTTTTATTCCCCGAATCCTCTTCGTCGTTTCCCTCAAGCTTGTGATGAATTTCCTTGATTGTTTTGTACAAAAGGAAAAGACCACCTGCAACCAAAATAAAGCACTGGCCGTTTGGTGAAGCAGTAATTCCCAAAAAATCAATTTTAAACCAGGCAACCTGTAAATATTTTAATAAGAGTCCCAAAATAAATAGTAAGACAACCTGCATTCCCATTGCAATAAATAGACCTGTCCTTCTCGCTTTATTCTGCTCCTTTTCGCCAAGCTTATTGGCTATAATTGAGATGAAAATAATATTGTCAATCCCAAGGATTATTTCCATAAAAGTAAGGGTTATAAGGGCAACCCAGGCCTGACCCGAACCTAAAAGTTCAAGAATTGATTCAAACATAGTTTAATTGTTGGTTTTAATAATCATTGTCACTGCTTTCCAAATCGCCATCTTCATCCGGTTGTGCATATTTCAGTTTCAAATTTTGTTTAAATTGTTCGAGGCGCTGTTTAGCTTTTGACATTTGTTCTAAATAGTCGCTGATATTGGATTTTTTCTCGGGCATAGATTCAATGTGCAGCGAAGTAGTAGGATAAGCAAATTGTACACCCAGCGATGAAGCCAGTTCCAAAATTGAAGCGATGATCTGTTCTTTCCATTTCAATTCAAGCGCCCATTCTTTGGTGTTGAAGAAAATTACAAAAATGATGTCGATAGAAGATGGCCCAAGGTTATTCAGGTGAATATAAAATTCATCCTTATCCACTTCGGGATGTGTGAGCGCAATTTCGCGCAGTCCCTCAACAAAACTTTCCACCAAAAGCGGCGGTGTATGATAGGCAATATTCAGTGCGGTATTGTAACGACGTTGCTTTCTCAAACCTAGATTATTGATGGTTTCATTCATGAGATTTCCATTTGGTATGGAAATGAGCGAAGTATCGAATGTTCTTATTCGGGTGGAACGAAAACCGATATCTTCAATGGTTCCGGTAACAGCGCCTACTGTAATGATATCGCCTATCTTAAATGGCTTGTCGGCATAAATCATCAGTGAGCCGAATAAATTTTTCACCGTTTCCTGCGCAGCAAGGGCTATAGCAAGACCCCCGATAGATAAACCAGCAATCAGCGCAGTTACATTCACATAAAAAATACCTAAAATCTGCACAAAACCAGCACTGACAATCAATACATTGATTATCCTGGCAACGATGGGTACCATATGCTCATCGGTTGGACTGGGTGTTTGTTCTGTTACAAAAAGCATGTAAGAACGAAGAAGGCTCACTATGCGCAATGCAAGCAAAACAAAAAGTACCGTGCGGGCCAGCCTTAGGAATAAAAGTATGTAAAAAACCAAGCCTGTAGGCAGTTGCAGCACAGGTACAAAAACATAGACCATGTAGGACACCAGCAGGTAACTCAGTATCCTTCCAAGGCGCTTTACCATTTTTTTATCGAAACGGTCTTTGCCCATATTTGTATTGGCTATAAGACTGATGATAAAACTGAAAATATTGGATGTTATAAAATGAATCAGGAAACCGATGGCAACTAAAATGAGCATTGTGGTGTATTGCCATAGCGCAAGACCCAAAATTGGCTGTTGTCCCAATTTTGGCAGCTGATTCAACAGCAGATGCGTACCGAATGGAAATACTTTTTTATAAATATTACCGATTTCGCGTTCCGATTCATGTGAAAAATGCCATCTACCTGTCTCTTTGTTTCGTTCCAGGTAAATTTCCGGAAGTTCTTTTTCAAAAGGTGTGTAGACGTGTTTTTTACTGATCGAATCAATAAAATTGGCATCTTCCGGAGCCTGACTCAGCCGGAATTTTAATCCCTTACCATCCAGAATCTGTTTCAGTTTCAGGGCAAGCGCTCTTGCCTCTTTACCTTTTTTGTAAAATACCACAGCTGCCCTTGTTGGGTTATTGTATTCGGGCTGCAGATAATAGCTGTAAGTAAAAATAGCGTCGTAAGGCGTTAGTAGATTGCCAATTGGCTTATCATCACTCTGGGCTTTGGCATACGATAGTGAAATAATACAGCACAGCAGCAACAGCGCCGATTTTATTAGTTCAACTGTTTTCATTGGAGATTTTAATTTTACTGCTGCAAATATAGCATAATTCCAACTCTGTTGAAAGCCTCGGGCAAACTTAATATCTGATTATTTTTATTTAAAATACGGCCTTGTCTGCATCGATTTTAGGCAGCCTTATTGTAAAGGAAGAACCTACATTTGGCTCAGATTGCAGGCTGATAGTTCCACCCAATTTTTCCATGATTTCTTTGACGATAAAAAGCCCTAGGCCCGAACCGACTCTACCTGCGCTAACCCTGTAGAACATTTCGAAAATGCGGCCATGTTGATCTTTTGGGATACCAACGCCATTGTCCGAAACAGTTACTTCATAAAATTCGCCTACTTCATTCAATTCAAATTTTACAAATGAGGGTTCGTTATCTGTTTTACTGTATTTTACAGCATTCGAAATCAGATTTTTGATAACTGTAACAAACCTTTTCTTATCGGTATAAATTTCTACATTTCCATTGACATGAATTTGAAAATCAATAGCTTTCTCGTTATAATATTTCAAATCGGAATTTATCAGTTCTACAACTTGGCGCACATTGAACTTTTCATATAGAATCTCCGTCCTTGAATTTCGAGAATATTCCAAAATATCATAAATAGTTTGATCAAGTCGGTCGATACTGCCATCGGCCATTTTGAGATAGGTTTTAACATTTGCATTTGTTTCTTCCGATTCGGCAATTAAGGCCAGCAATCCTTTTACGGACATAAGTGGGCTGCGCAGGTCGTGCGATATGCTGTATATCAAAAAGTCGAGCTCCGCATTAATCTTATTTTTCTGTTCCTCGAGTCTTTTATTCGAATGTTCAAGTGCTTTGGTAATCTTCAGCTCGTGAATTAATATTTTACGTCTGTTGTTAATCATAAGCACTGAAATAAGTGCAGATGAATATAGCGGTACAATACATTTTACAATGTAAACATCGAGCGGAATTGTACTGATCGTATTAAAAAAAATAAGGTTGGTAATTAAAGAGAAAACAACGAAAATAATAGAATACTTAAGCTTCCAATTCGCCAATGCCCCTGCACCCACAAAAAGTATAGAATATCCAAAAACATAAATGAGCAGTATGTTTTCGTCGAAAGAATTGAGAATAAAGGAAATGTTAACCGAAAGAAGGACCGCTGTGATTAGAAAACACTGTGACCCATTGATACCAATCTTTTTTCTAAAAGCAATCAGAATTAATGGCAGAATTAAAACAACAAGTCGACTGATAAAAATTATCGTGAGATGCTCCTTTAATAATAAATAATCGCAGATGAACCATAGGGCTTGGGCTATAGCTCCGGCAATAGTTACATTCACCTGGTTCTGATCGGTTTTTGCAACTAATTCCTTTTCTATTTCGTCTCTCCTTACTTCCTGCAGTGATATATCAAGCATATGAATGGTTTTGGATTGGGGCATATTCGGGAATTCCTGGACAGTTTTTCCAAAAATTTGGCATTAAGGCGTCTAGATGACAAAGTTACATTTTTTTTTATAATTCATTTAAATAGTCAGCTTTCTAACTATAGAATTGTTATTTTTAAATCATTTAAGAGACATGGGGGAAAATGAGTAAAAATAGCATCAATTATTGCGTGTAGCGCTCTTGTCTTGAGACGAGAACGGTTCATCTTTCTTTAATGCGGCATTAAAATACCGCGCTCTTTTGCTTTTGTTTTTCAAATAGGCCCCCCCGATAGCTATCGGGGCATTCGAGGGCCCTATGGAATCTCGTCTGCCAGACGAGACGATTTTAAAATTCTCAATCCGATAGCTATCGGATCGACTAATTTTAAAATCTTTCAATCTTTTCTCTTCAAATCTTAAAATCTTTCATCCTTTCATCCTTTCATCCTTTCACCCTTCCACCCTTTCATCTCCTATGTACCAAATCGGATCCAGCAAAGTTAAAATAACCATCTACAAAGAACATGTAGGCATGTTGGGCTACGGCCGCCACTTTCACTACATGCGAGGTGTGGAGACCGAGCAGTATGCCCGTGCATTTGTGTTTGAAAACGGGGGTAAAAAATGCGTTTTTGTAGTAGTTGATTATTGTTTTACAACAATTTATCTCAAAAACGGAATAATAGAAAAGCTAAAAAGCGAATATCCGCATTTTGGTTATTGCGATGCCAATGTGATGATTACAGGGCAACACACCCACAGTACAGCTGGCGGATACACACAGCATCTCATTTACAATATGACTACGCCCGGATTTCAGTGGGATGTTTATGAGCATTATCGCGACGGGATTATAGAAGCCATCGTAGCGGCCGAAAAAAATCTGAAAGCAGCAAAAATCACCCTGCACAAAGGCGAATTTGATAAAGATGCAGAGATTGCATTCAACCGATCTATCGCCGCTTACAATCAAAATCCTGAAGTTAAAGATAAGGCAGTTCATAAAGCACGCCATCTGGCAGTTGACAGGGTGATGAAACTGCTCCGTTTCGACCATCCCGACGGGCAACCCATTGGTTCGCTCAATTGGTTTGGGGTGCATACCACCTCAGTCTCGAACCGTTGCGATAAGGTTTGCTACGACAATAAGGGTTATGCCGCCGAATTCATGGAAGCATGGATGCAGGAAGCTTATGGCCAGGATGAAAAATGGAGCGCCGGATTTGCACAGGATGCTACTGGAGATATCAGTCCGAATTTTGTTTGGATGTCGAAACTGCGAGAGTACCGTGGAAAACATAAGGACGATTACGAATCGGCTGCATATAATGGTCGGCTACAATTCGCAAAGGCCAAAGAAATTTTCGAAGAGGCAGCCGAAAAAGGCACAGCAATCAAAGAAGGCATCGACTACATTTTGGCTTATTACGATATGACCAATTTCGAAATATCGGAAGAATTTACCGGCGGCTTGCCAAATCAAAGAACAGGCGATGCATGCATGGGAATGTCCTTTCTTGTAGGAACAACCGATGGGCAGGGAACACCAAAAGCAATAGGGACATTTGCAAGCGCCTATCTCAAATCAAGCAGAGAAATTGAAATTCTAACAGCTCGACTGAGCAGAAATAAACAAAAACAGCTCGATGTGCTCAACTTTCACAATGCACAGCGCCCAAAAGCTGTTGCCATGAATTTGTCGAAAGGTATGATTGCCGGATCAAAACCGGAAAAACTGCCTATTCCCAGCTTTATAGATCCGCTGGTAAAGTACATGAAGCATGTAATGAAAAAGGGCAAAGGCGTTCGAACACCCTGGGTCGAGGAGCGTATGCCCCTGCAGATTTTTATATTGGGTCAGTTGGCAATAATTGGAATTCCAGCCGAAATAACTACCATTGCCGCACAAAGACTTAGAAATACCATATTGGAAAGTCTGAAAGGGCGCGGCATTAGCGAAGTAATTCTTTCACCCTATGCCAATGGTTATGCGGGTTATATTACCACACCCGAGGAGTACAAAACGCAAAGCTACGAAGCTGGACATACGCTATTTGGCCGCTGGACACTTCCTGCTTATCAAATCGGATTCAGAGAACTGGCCAATGAACTACTCAAAGACCCTACAGATAGACGTTATCTGGGTGTAGCTCCTGTGATCTTTGAAAAAGATGAAATCTGGGACGGTTTTGAAGATCCCAAAATCAGGGTATACTGATGGCTGCCTTCTGCTGAAATTCGGTGCCGGAATTTAATTTGCTGAACTGCAAAGGTAGGGTAATTTTAAAAACCGATCCTTTATTCAGGGTCGAATACAATTCAACTTTGCCACCTATCTTTGCCAATACTTCTTTAACAATAAAAAGTCCAAGGCCCGAACCGCTGATATCGGGAGCATAGCGGTAAAACATTTCGAAAATCCTCTGCTGCTCCGCTTCGGGAATGCCGATACCGTTGTCTGCTATTTCTAATTCGAGGTTTTGATGATGCTGAATCATTTTAAACTTTACAAAGGCATCGGTAGCATTTATACGGCTATATTTCACCGCATTGGAGGCCAGGTTTTTGATAATTGTTTTGACTCTTTTCCTGTCGGCATATACCTCATCTGACCCTTCAATTTCGATTTGAAAATCAATTGGCACTTTAGCTAAAAATTTCAGGTCATCAAAAATTTCCTGTACCGTTTCACTAATGTCAAATGTCTCTGCTTTAAATGTCAGGTTTGCATTATCGGCAAAATCAACTAGATCGTGAATGGTCTGATCCAATCGCTCTACACTACCTTCGGCCATTTTCAGGTAATTTATCTGTTCGGGTGCTAGTTTTTCAAAATCTCTAATCAGTGAAATAAGCCCCTTTACCGAAAGAACGGGACTGCGAAGGTCGTGAGAAATACTGTAAACCAAAAAATCAAGTTCTTCTGCTGTTTTTTGATTCAGTAAACTCAGTTCCTTTTCTGATTTTTCCAATGACCATTTAATTCTTTCTTTTTTAATCAGTGTTGACATTCTGTTGTTTAGCAAAAAAGCACCTAATAGCGCAGTTAACCCAAGCGGAAAAACATTGTAGAGCATAAAATTACTCAGTTCAGCCGTTCCAAAAATATTATAAAACAACAGATTCAAAAAAGCAGAAAATATTACCATGGCAATATAATAGTTCATTGGCCAAAATGCCAGTACACCCGATCCCAAAAATATTGAGCAGGTAGCCAGGAAAACAACTGCGTATATTTCTGAAGGACATATATTTATCATATACCCGTTGAGGGTCGCAATAGATGAGAGTGCAATCAATCTGCAATGCGCCGAATCAAGTCCCAATTTTTTTCGGTTCAGAATTAACATTAAGGGCAATAGTGTAGCAAAACAATGTATGACAAAGAGTACTAGCCTTTGATCCGGCATATAAACATAATAAACAATATACCAAATAAAAAGGATAATAACCGAAGCGATAGAACCTATCCATTGAGTTTTATCATTGCTTTTAATGATTTTCTTGAGCGCTTCTTTTATGTTAAAATCAGCTGTTTGCATTAGTATGCTCTTTTAATTGTTTGATTTTGGTATAGAAATATTGAATACAGAACCTTTGTTTTCTTGAGATTCAAGCTCAATAGTACCTCCAATTTTCCCCAATACTTCTTTAACAATAAAAAGCCCAAGGCCCGAACCGCTGATATCGGTTGCATAGCGGTAAAACATCTCAAAAATCTTTTCCTGCTGTTCTGATGGAATACCCATGCCATTATCTGAAATCTCAAACTCAATTTTGTTCTTATCCTGCCGCAGGCTGAACTTTACAAAAGTATCCGAGGCATCTTTCCTACAGTATTTTACGGCGTTCGATACCAGATTTTTTATAATGGTTTTGACTCTTTTCCTGTCGGCATATACCTCATCTGACCCTTCAATTTCGATTTGAAAATCAATTGGCACTTTAGCCAAAAATTTCAGGTCATCAAAGATTTCCTGTACCATTTCTCTAATGTCGAAAGACTCTGATTTGAGATCAAATCTGGCATTATCGGCAAAATCGAGCATGTCGAAAATGGTCTGATCCAAACGTTCCACACTTCCCTCTGCCAGCACCAGATATGATTGCTGCTCGGGGTTTAATTTTTCAAAATCCCTGATGAGCATCATCAACCCTTTTACAGAAAGAATAGGACTGCGCAAATCGTGCGAGATGCTGTATATCAAAAATTCTAGCTCAGCCTTTGTTTTCTGATTGAGCATACTCAATTCTTTTTCAGATTGTTCCAAAGCCCATTTGATCTGCTCTTTCTTCAACATATTGACCATGCGGCTATTCAGCAGAAAAGCTCCAATCATTACAACTACTAATGAAGGAAAAACATTATTGATAAAGAATTCATGCAGAGAGAGTTTGCCGACTGTTACAAAATAGACTATGTTTAAAAATATCGAAAGTAATAGTACATAAAAATAATACTTCATTGGCCAATAAGAAAGAAAGGCCGGGCCCAAAAAAAGCATACTCACTCCTAAAAAAACTACAATTCTAATCTCTGCCGGACATATATTTATCAAACACCAGGCTAGCGTTGCTATCAATAAAATAGAAAATAGATTACACTGTGCAGAATTCAAGCCCAATTTTTTCCTGTTTACACAAACGAGTATAGGAAGAAGCAATATTAAAAACTGCCATATAAACAGCAATAACCTGTATTCCGGCAAATAGACAAAATAAATAGCATACCAGGCAAATTGTGCTGCTCCAGCAGCTATTGCACTAGTGATATGTTGTTGATCATGGCCTCCTGTTATTTCTCTAAAGGCCTTTTTTTTATCGAATGATGCACTTTGCATTAGGCAGTAGCTAATTTATTTTCTGAAAGAACCAGCAAAGAACTGGGAACAGAAACTGAGAATTTTGATCCTATCCCCGGTTCCGATTCCAAAACAATATTTCCACCGATTTTGGTTAAAACCTCTTTTACAATAAAAAGTCCAAGGCCTGAACCGCTTATTTGGGTTGCATAACGGTAAAACATTTCAAAAATCTTTTGCTGATATTCGGCCGGTATACCGCTGCCATTGTCTTCCACACTGAATTCAATTTTATCTGAATTACTGCAAAGCGAAAATTTCACAAAAGGATTTTCAGCATCTTTGCGGCAGTATTTCACTGCATTCGATGCCAGATTTTTTATGACGGTTTTAAGCCTTTTTCTATCTCCATAAATAATGTCCGAACCTTCAATTTCAATAAAAAAACTAATTGGAACCTTTGTCAGAAATTTCAGGTCAACGAAAATTTCCTGCACCATCGCCCGGATGTTAAATTGCTCATAATTAACGGTAAATCGGGCATTATCGGCAAAATCAAGAATATCGAAGATGGTCTGGTCAAGCCTGTCGACACTGCTGTCTGCCATTTTTATATAGGAACTGTTTTCGGGACTTAATTTTTCATAATCCTTTATCAACATCAGGAGACCCTTTACCGAAAGTATGGGGCTGCGCAGATCGTGCGAGATGCTGTAAATTAAAAAATCGAGTTCGGCCCTCAATTTATTTTTTTGATTTTCGAGGTCAATTTTTAATTTTTTCAAAATTCTGTTCATCTCCATTTCTTTGAAAAAGCCTTTGAGGCGCATGTTTAAAACCAGAATACCAAAAGAACCGGCAGCCGCTATTGGCAGAATTGCCCTCAGGAAATAATCTGTAAATGGTATGCTGCCTAAAATGAGGTAGCATATAAAATTATACGCCAAGGACAGTGTCAAAAAAAACACTGAATAACGAAGTGGCCAAATACAGACTGCCCCAATACCAAAATGAAGAATAACAGAGCCAAAAACAAAAATATCGAGCCTTTCCGATGGGCAAACCGTCACAGCAAAAAGACAAAGCGATGACATCATGCACATTGCAATAAAATTGATATTATGTCCCTTCATTCCTGTTTTCTGCCTTGTAAAAAGCAAAAGAAGAGTAAGCAGCATGATGGATAAATGCCAAAAAAAGAACAATAGAATATAGTCCACTATGAATATATAATCACAGGCGAACCACATAAACTGTGAAACACAGGTTGTTGCCGCAATAAGAATCTGGCCTTTTTCACTGTTTTGAATGATTTCTTTAAAAACAGCATTCTTGTTCAGCGTTGCACTTGTGGTATTTGGCATTGTAAACATTTAACTTAACCATTTAAAATCAAACTTATTGATTTTATACAGTTAAACAGATTTTGGTTAAGCAAAGTTAGGCTTTATTAGGGCTATCTGTTAATCATTCAATGCTATTTTTTATAATTTGGTTTATATTTAGGGTATTAACCCCAAAGACCATACAGCGTTTTTTTGCCTTCAATTTGCACTATTGGAATACTTACATAAAAAACAGAACATTTTTATTGCTGTTTGCAAGTGAATGCTGCCTCCGGTTTTGCAGCAAGCTTTCGCTCTTATAAAATTTTACAATGCCAGTCCAAAGTCTCCAATTTCATTGCCTAAATCATTGGTACGTATATTAATTTCTTCAAAGTAAAGCTCCTCCAGAATTCTTAAAGACGCTGTATTTTTCATGTCCACTTCGGCAAAAACGGCTAATAATTCATCCTGTGCGGCTTTATTGATAAGACATTGGGCAATTTGCAAACCATAGCCATTTCCCCAGTATTTTCTCAGTACCCGGTAACCAATATTGGCACTTGTTTCATGTTCCTGTTGCAGCAGACCTATGCCTACAAATTCCTTCAGATCATTTTCAGCGGCCCAAATATTAAAATCGGATCTATTGTTATCGATTATTCTGTTCAGTTCATTCTCAGCCTCCTGAAAATTATAGGCAGGTCCGATATATTCCATTACAGCTTCGTCACCAACCAACTGGTAATAACGCTCAAGATCAGACTTTTTAAGCTTTCGCAAACTGACCGAGGTATGATAGGCAATTTTCATTAAAAGAAAGATGTATAAATGATATTATCCTGGACAAAAAATTTCTTTGAGTTTCAAATTTAGATAAAATTTACAGAAAATCATAACTTGCATAAATCTTGAAAATATATAAATTTAAAACCAATAACTTATGTTTCAAAACGGTGACTACATCATATTTAGATATACCGGTGCCAAGGCAAAAATTCTGGCAGATTATCTAGATGGATCCTTCAAAGTACTGCTGCTGCATGACAATGATGAAATAATTGCTTTTCGCGATGACATTATATTGCAAAAAGATTTCAAAGGCATCGAAAAATCGGCTATCGAACTAGAAATAGGGGCGCAAAAACTAAAAGTGCCCAGTACTGAGGATATGTTTTACAGCAAAGAAGAACTTGAAAAAAAGAAAAAAGAAAAACTTCTAAATAAACCTCAAGAAAAGACCGTCAAGGAGCAGTTTCCAGTTGAAAAACCTAAAGCCTATTATATTCCAGTATTCAAGGAAACAGCAGCTAAAAACAGCGGTGTATGGCTAGCTTTTGCCGAACAGGCAAATGATTCATTTATTATTTACATTGTCAACGATACTAATATCTCCTTCGGTTTTGAATTTGAATTAAATCTGAACGGAAAGATAGAACAGAAACTTAAACAACAAATATCGGCTAATAACTATTTTGCCTTGGCTGAATTTGAAAGCGCAATGCTCAATGATAGCCCAAAAATATCTTTGAAATGCCCTGCTTTTAACCTGACTGAGCAACTTAATCTAAAGTATAAAAAATGGATATCGATGCATCAGGAAGTTCCAATTATTGGTATCAGTTGCAGAGCACAGCTTATAATCAGCTCTTCAAGATTTTCAAATTTAAAAACCAGCGCCGGAGATTTGTCGAAGTACACCAAAGATCAGCTTAAAAACAGCGAAAAAGAGGAGCAGATTACTTTTAACAAACAAAACAAGGCAGAAAAACTTGCTCATTTCCACAAAGAACTCGATTTACACGCCGAGGTACTCATCGAAAATTACAGAAGCCTGAATTCGGGTGAAATTCTTGAAAGGCAAAAAAAGGAGCTGGAGAAATACTTATCAGAAGCAATTGAATTGGGTGCAGTTGAGGTTTTTATCATTCATGGTTTAGGAGAAGGGGTACTGCGCAAAACCGTTGAAATTTATTTATCAGAATTAAAAAGAAAGGGGCAAATTAAATCCTATTCGAATGAATACTTCCCGAAATATGGCTTTGGAGCTACTGTTGCAAGGTTATAGTACAAAAAAAAGCATCGGACTTCCCCAAGTCCGATGCAAAAAAAATCCCCATGATTTACCCCAAACTAAAATTTTACTAGAAAATTTTTCGTTTGATGTACAAAAGTAATTTAAGTTCTGCCATTATCATCTTAAACTTCATAAAAAGTTTTAAAAATAGGTAAATTGCCTACTATTTCAAACTTCCGACCATATCTTCGGCACGTACCCAAAGATCGAATTCTTCATCGCTCAAATAGCCCAGTTCAATGCCGGCAGCTTTCAGTGTTTTGTTTTCCTTATGCGCTTTTTTTGCAATTTCAGCAGCCTTATCATACCCAATATGTGTATTGAGTGCAGTTACAAGCATTAGTGAATTATCAAGGTTGGTTTTGATATCGACATAGTTTGGTTCCATTCCAATAGCACAATTATCGTTGAAACTAACACAGGCATCTCCAATCAATCGGGCCGACATGAGAAAATTGAAAATAATCATCGGCTTGAATACATTGAGCTGAAAATGTCCGTTCATCGCTCCAATTCCGATAGCCACATCATTACCCATCACCTGAGCCATGGCCATCGTAAGGGCTTCCGATTGGGTTGGATTTACCTTACCAGGCATGATGGAAGAACCTGGTTCGTTTTCAGGAATGATATACTCCCCTATTCCGCAACGTGGGCCCGAAGCCAACATTCTGAAATCATTTCCTATTTTCATCAGCGCCACTGCAACTGTTTTCAGTGCTCCATGTGCCTCCACCAGCGCATCATGTGCAGCCAAGGCTTCAAACTTATTTGGTGCTGTCACAAATGGATGACCGCTCAAAGTGGCAATTTTTTGGGCAACCAATTCTGAATAGCCTTTAGGTGTATTCAAACCTGTACCTACTGCTGTACCACCCAAAGCAAGTTCTGCCACATGGGCCAGACTGTTTTTGATTGCTTTGATACCATTATTCAGCTGCGCAACAAAGCCAGAAATTTCCTGGCCTACAGTTACCGGAGTAGCGTCCATAAAATGTGTACGGCCAATCTTAACAACATTCATATAGGATTCTGCCTTAGCCTGCAGCGTATCGCGCAATTTTTCAATACCGGGAATGGTATGTTCCACAAGTATACTGTAAGCAGCAATGTGCATTGCAGTAGGAAAAGTATCATTCGATGATTGCGATTTATTTACATCATCATTGGGATGAACATGTTTTTTCGCATCCTCCAGATTACCGCCATTTATCACATGAGCACGATTGGCAATCACTTCATTCAAGTTCATATTTGATTGAGTTCCTGATCCTGTCTGCCATACTACCAGTGGAAACTGATCGTCGAGCTTAGCATCTAGAATTTCATCACAGACCGCCGAAATAAGGTTCATTTTGTCATCCGCAAGTACACCAAGCTCATTATTGGCTTGTGCAGCAGCCTTTTTAAGAATGGCAAAGGCATAAATTACTTCTTTAGGCATCTGATGACCGCCAATTTTAAAATTTTCTTTCGAGCGCTGCGTCTGAGCCGCCCAATATTTCTCGGCGGGTACATCTATATAGCCCATCGAATCTTTTTCTTTACGAAATCCCATATTATTTGTATTTGAATTTAATGAAAATTAATTCAGCCGACAAAGTTAAAAAATTTCGATTTTATCCTCTTAAAAATTGTAGAGAAAACTACAAATATTGCTCCGATCAAATTATTGAAACCTTGCCCGCTAAATAATTCTTTTTACCATAGCATAAGAAACCCAGCCCAATAGGACATTTAACCAAAAAACCGGATAACCCATTTTAACTGAATCGACAAAGCTCTCAGTCGAAGCAAAGCCTTTTATCCATTCAATACTGATAAGACTTGCCGGAATAATGCTAATAAAAACAGCTACGATGGTCATCAGATGAAATCTTTCCGACTTCAATAGAAAGTACTGTTTAACATAATAAAAGATAGCAGCTATAAGCGTCACTTCAAAAATTAAAAGCCAAACATATAAAACATGTGTGTCGTATCCAATCTTATCAAATAATTGCCTGAAAATTTCTTTAGTTGCAAAATATCCTAAAAGTGAAAACAAATACAAGAGTATGATACTAATTATAACATTCCTGGGTTTTACATTACTTAAAATCAAAATCGGTAAAATATATGATAATACAGCCAATAAAGTTATAATATATACAGATTTAAGATCTTTTACAATCCATTCTATTCCAATCCAGCCAACTAAATGTATGATCTCAGCCAACCACAATAAAATAGATACTGCTCCAAACAAAACGGGAATGGAGAGCACAAAGAAGTCAATCTTGTTTATTTTATTAAAATTCATCTACTGATACAAAAAAAGCACTTGTCAAATGCAAGTGCTTTATTATTATTATCTGATTTATTGTAGTTTAGAAGGTCGGGCAACCCAATGGGCGGTTACGTACGCCACAAAGTGTGTAGACATAAGACACTTCAAATGCACCGTTGCCTCTTGTTGCCGGTCTAAGTCTCGAAATATTAATATCGTAGCTAAGTCCAAAAGTAGAACTACCATAACGAATGCGCATCATTGCTACTAAAGCATCACTCGCAATTTGCCCGGTTGGGGAACTGACGATTCTTAACCAAGGTCCGATTTCAAAAGCCTGATTACTCACAGCTCTTTTGCTGAAGTCAAATTTTATTGCTGCACCAAGGTTTGTCTCAACTGATGGTCCCTGGAAAAACATTATTACATTCGGTACAATTGCAAGTCTGCGTTTTACTCTAAAATCGCCACCGAAGTGAACGGTACTTTTCATAAACAATGCATCAAATTCATTGCTGCGGTTCAAAAAGTTAATTTTGGCCTTGGTGAGATGCGTAAAAGCAATACCAGCATTTACTGTACTTTTTGCATCGTGATCAAGTGCCATCCACCAAAAAAGACCAGCACCAATATCTGCATATGTTAATCTTGTCTGCCAGCCCGAAGTGTTTTCACCATTTGATGAAGAACCGTCAAACTGATCACCGTTCCATTGGCTGCCAAACTGCAGATTGAGTGTATTGATCGATTTTTGAGAAAATCCCAAAGATCCGCCTGCTACCAAAAACATATCCAATGAACGGCGGCCACCAAGTCTTTTGATGAATGAACCATTGATTGATCCATGCACAGAACTAAAAGAGGAAGTACCTGCCTTATCTGCCCAAAGGTTCAAACCCAATCCCCAGTAATCCCATTTCCCTACTGGTAGTCTTGTCTCTACACCTGCAGAAAAAGTACTGAAGGCCTTTGAGTTGAGTACGCTAGCCCACTGATTACGATAAATCGCCGAAAATCTCAAGTCGCAACTCAGTACGCCGGTTGTCGCCGGATTAAGATTAAGCGGTGAAGCATAAAACTGTGAAAAGTGAATATCCTGCGCTTGTAGAGCACTTGTACCTAAAAGCAGGCCCGCGGCAAGATTTAAAATTCTGTTTTTCATATCGATTATTTAATTATACAGATTATCAGATCTCAGATTGTCAGAAGGCAGAAAACTTAGCATTTGTTATTTCGGTTTTTTACCTTCTGACTTTCTATTTTTATTTTATGAACAATAATTTACTAATTTCACACATGCTCAACAAGGCTAGAACAAGAGACAAATTGTCTAATCAACCAATTTTTAAATCCCAAATCTTTACGCTTCGCCTCTTTCACCCTTTCACCCTTTCATCTTTCAAATCTCCTATCTTATCAACGTCACATCACCCTTTCTCGTCACTGTATCACCATTGATGAGCGTTATCTCAGCATAGTAGACAAAGACTGCTGGGTTCAGTTTTTTACCTTTGAAGGTGCCATCCCAGCCATTTGCTAGATCATTTGGTGCAAAGTCGGTCGCTTCATAAACCAGTTCGCCCCATCTGTCAAAGATTAGCACGCGCTCTACTCTTTGTACATCGGTCGATCCGTAGATAGTGAACACATCGTTTACACCGTCACCATTTGGTGTAAAGGCATTCGGTACAAAGATGCTCTCGGTCGGATTCACTGTGATGGTGATGTCCGCTGTGTCGTTACAGCCATTGTTCAGATTGAAGATCAGTGTTGTTGTTTCAAAGAGGCTGCTGATTTCCGTTTCGAAGCAGTCGCCACCCTGGCAGAACACAGTCTGATTGCCTTCGGCATCGTAGTAGTACCAGCTTACGAGTGAGGTATCTACGCTTGTGCTGCTTACCGTGGCGCTGATGTCTACCGTCTGACCCATTCTGATCGTTTGATCTTCGTAGGCGATGACTTCAATTTCAGCTGGCTGGAAGATGACCAGATCGTTCACCGTGACTACACAGCCGTTGCTGTCGCGTACAAATACTGTGTACACGCC
>CAMDAB010000040.1 GCA_945888475.1 Saprospira grandis DSM 2844
CCAAAAGTGCGAAGGAAATAAGGGCTCACACAGTTTTTTCGGGTGAAGGAATAGTCACACCTATTTCAAGCTCGAAAAAACGAGTAAGTGCTTAGTTCCGAAGCAATTTTGGGTTGTAATAGAATTTCTAATGACGGATTTGGGTTAAAGCCTTAACAGCTTTCAACATTTCTGCTTTGCTAAAGCTGTTTTCATTTTTAATGTTTCTTCCAAAAAAGTAGTTTAAAAATACTTTGTCTACAGCCCTGGTTAATTTACAGCTTTGAGCCGGCTACCCAAAAGCATAGCAATTAACGTAAGTCCTACAGCCATATAACCCACTATGTGATAGCCGCTGATTGCTTTAACGGCAGCATCTTTTACAACAATTTCAGTGACAACTGAACCACTGATTGTTGCTGCCAATCCTGCTGCGAATTGTTGCATTGCAGTGTTGATACTTACAAAACCTGCTCTGAAACGAGTTTCAACGCTTGAGATTACCATCGTGGAAGAAGGTATGATTCGACCGCTGATGAATATAAAAAATAGGGTACTTGCTACAAGTGCAAGTGGTAAAGCTACCTTCGGTAGATGCGTAACAAGCAGCAAGGGTATGATTGAAAAAGCAGCAAAAATGAGGAACAAACGCTTATGTCCATATTTGTCGGCAAAACGACCTATGATGGGTCCTGTCACTAGGGTGCTCAAGCCACCACATAAGTATATATACACCAATTGCATCTGACTAAATCCTATATTGCCCACCATATAGGGACTGATATAGGGAATGATCATAAACTGCCCGAGGACTAATGCCAGACTCATACCTAAGGCTGTTAGCTGATTTGGGTTGCGTAGCACTCGAAGGAAAACCTCAAAATAGGCTTCTTTTACTGCATCTTTGGGTTTGACAGTTTTTTCTCCGGCAGGAACGAAATAGAACATACCGAACCATAACGGTAATGCCAAAATAACAATGACAAAAAATGGCCAATTCCAATCGCCCAGACTAGCCAGATAAATGCCAAATGGAACACCAAATGCTGCCGCGGCAGAAAAAGCAGTTAAAACAACACCCATGGCTCCTGCCCTTTTTTCAATTGAGAAACTGTCCCCTACTGTCGAAAGAATTAAGGCATTCAATACCCCGCCAAAAATACCGGTAAGCATCCTGGCCAACATCAATGTAAAATAACTATTTGAAATTCCACATACCAGTGTTCCCAATATAAAACCTAAGTAAACGAACAGCAGGCTTTTACGGCGCGGCAATTTATCGATAAATAAGGCAGATAGCAAAACTGCAATCCCGGCACTTATACTGTAGGAAGCTACCAAAAAACCAAATTGCTGAGCCGTTATATCCATTGTTTTCATGAGTATAGGCCCCAATGGCATCATGACCATAAAATCCATGATGTGTGTAAATTTTGCACCTGCTAGTGAGGCAAGCAGTAATTTTTCTTGTCGGTTATAGGTCATTTAGATTTATGTCTCCGGCTGATTTTGTCTTTTTAACAAAAGCTGTTTACAATAGTTTTTTAAAAAAATCTGTAAATACTTTTCTAATGATGCAAATAAAGTTATTTTTAAGCATTCTACCGATAGAAAAATAATTTTTATCGGACAGATGAAGTTAAATATTTTATTAAGCATTGATAATCTAAATATAAAATGAAAGGAATTATCCTAGCCGGTGGTTCGGGTACCAGACTCTATCCATTGACAATTGCTGTGAGTAAACAGTTGATGCCGGTCTATGACAAACCCATGATATATTATCCGCTTTCAACACTCATGTCGGCTGGTATTAATGAAATTTTAATTATCTCTACGCCTTACGACCTGCCTAATTTTAAAAAATTATTGGGCGATGGTGCCGAAATCGGCTGTAAATTTAGTTATGTCGAACAGCCAAATCCTGAGGGTATCGCGCAGGCTTTTATTCTTGGCGAGGAGTTTATTGGCGATGACAGTGTTGCCCTCATACTTGGGGATAATATATTTTATGGCAGTAAACTCGACGAACAATTGCTCCAAGCATCGAAAAATGAACATGGCGGTGTAATTTTTGCTTATCCGGTTTCAGACCCCGAAAGGTATGGCGTTGTTGAATTCGACCATAGCGGAAATGCCATAAGCATTGAAGAAAAACCCAGCCTACCAAAGTCAAATTATGCAGTTCCGGGTATTTACTTTTATGATAATTCGGTAGTTGAAATTTCGAAAAATCTGAAACCAAGTCCAAGGGGTGAGTTGGAAATCACCGATGTCAACCTCGAATATCTTAAACTTCAAAAGCTCAAAGTTATGAATATGGGCAGGGGCGTTGCCTGGCTCGATACCGGCACCATCACCTCGCTTATGCAGGCTGCTCAGTTCATCGAGGTTATAGAACAACGACAAGGATTAAAAATAGGTTGTATCGAAGAAATTGCCTATCAGATGGGTTTTATCGACTCAGCTCAATTGGAAAAGCTAGGTCAAAAATATAAAAAAAGCGGCTATGGCGAATACCTGCTCAGATTACTCAAAATGGGCTTTTAGCAATGAACACGTAACTTTTTTTAAAAAAATTTGTTGTTTTTGTTCTTGTATGTTTAAAAATTGCGAAAAAAAGCTATTTTTACTCTGCAAACAAATGAAGCGACTTATTGAATCACCTTAAATTTCTAATTTTTCAACAATGGATATTCTAAAACAGAAGTTTGCCGAAAAAGCACTTGCGCTATTTCAGGAAAACAAAGAACTTCTCAAGAACCACGGGCACGTAAAGCTCTGTGATGTAACTATAGACCAGGCATTCAAAGGAATGCGCGATATCAAATGTATGATTTGGGAACCATCTGAACTCGATGCCAATGAAGGTATTCGCTACCGTGGTTATTCCATTAATCAATTGCGTTCTTCTCTTCCGCGTGTACCTAATGGTAAGGAGCCAATGCCAGAAGGGTTATTTTGGCTGATGATGACAGGGGATCTTCCAACTACCGAAGAAGCCTATTGGGTGTCGGAAGAATGGAAAAAGCGTGCCGATGTTCCAAAACATGTTTTCGACATGTTGGAGTCGATGCCTACAAACACTCACCCGATGACGCAATTTTCGATGGCGATTCTTTCCCTGCAAACCGACTCTATTTTTGCCAAAAAATATGACGAAGGTATGGGCAAGGACGAATACTGGGACGCTTACTACGAAGATA
The DNA here is from genome assembly GCA_945888475.1 of Saprospira grandis DSM 2844. Lineage (GTDB taxonomy): Bacteria > Bacteroidota > Bacteroidia > Chitinophagales > Saprospiraceae > Saprospira > Saprospira grandis_C. The sequence goes on from CAMDAB010000040.1 coordinate 3,186, forward strand.
GTATGAACCTAATCGCTAAATTACCCAGAATTGCTGCTTATATCTATCGCCGCTCTTTCCACAATGGGAATCATATTGCTCCCAATCCATCTTTGGACTGGGGTGGAAACTATGCCCACATGTTAGGCAATTCCGACGATCCTATGTTTCAAACACTGATGCGTTTGTATTTGACAATTCACGCTGATCATGAAGGAGGAAATGCCTCGGCACATGCTACCCATTTGGTTGGTTCTACCCTCAGCGATCCTTATTATAGTCTCTCGGCAGGTATTAATGCTTTGGCTGGTCCCTTACACGGGTTGGCAAATCAGGAGGTTATCAAATGGATTTTGGAAATGATAGAGGAACTGGGCACCAACACGCCCACAAACGATGAACTTTCAGATTACATCAACCGTACACTTTCCGAAGGCAAAGTTATACCAGGTTATGGTCACGCAGTTTTGCGTCAGCCAGATCCAAGATACATTGCTCAACGTCATTTTGCTGAAGAATATATCAAAGATGATCCTATCGTTAACATTGTGTGGAGACTTTTCACGATTGTACCGCCAATTCTTCAGGATCTTGGTAAAGTAAAAAATCCATGGCCAAATGTAGATGCGCATTCAGGGGCGCTGCTCATGCATTATGGCATGAACGAATTTAGCTACTACACAGTACTCTTTGGCGTATCCCGCGCTTTGGGTGTTTTGGCTGCTGGTATTTGGTCAAGAGCTTTGGGTATGCCACTCGAACGTCCTAAATCAATGACATCAAAGGCTGTAAAAAAATTCCTCGAGGATAAAGCTGCTGCCGATGCTTTGAAACAAAGCAGTTAAATAACTAAAAATCGATACAAAGCCTCCTTTCTTCTGATTGGAGGTTTTTTTTAATTTATAGAAATTCCTAGTTTTTTAAAATCGTCCCAAAACTCAGGGTAAGATTTTGCAACTACTGCTGCATCATCAAATTTTAATGTACCATAAACCAGTACAAGCGGAGCAAATGACATCGCCATCCGATGATCGTTCCATGTATTGATTTGTTTTGGTGACAAATTAGGGTCGAGACCTTTCAATATTCTTAGCGATTCATTATCGACATCCAGCTCAGCGCCCATATTTTCCAATTCAGTTTTCAATGCCACAATACGGTCAGTCTCTTTTATCTTCAGGGTACTTAATCCACTGAGCAATGAAGGCACATTCAAAGCAGCGCACACAACCGCTACTGTCTGAGCCAGATCGGGACAATTGCTAAAATCATACTCAAAATTCAAGGGTCTTTTTCTTTCCCGATTGTCAATTAGTATGGTTCCATCATCGCTGAAAGTTGTTTTAATGCCAAAACTTTGCATAATATCGGCAATATGCGAATCGCCCTGCAAACTATTTTTGTACAGCGTTTTAATTGATACGCTAACATTACTTTGAGCTATGGCCGCAAAAGCATAAAAATAGGAAGCAGCCGACCAATCGGATTCAACTTCATAGGGTATAATATTATATTTACCCTGATCAATTTTTATACTGTTTTCAAATTTTGTAATATTTGCACCAAAATACTGCATCAATGAAATAGTCATATCTATATAAGGTTCCGATACTACTTTATTTTCAGTTTTAATAGTAAGTCCATAAGGCAGACAGGGTGCAATCATTAGCAATGCAGAAATATACTGACTGCTTACAGAGGCATTTATTGTCAGCTCAATTTTACCTTTTTCGAGATTTGGAGTTCCAATAGATAAGGGAGGATACCCATTTTTACCTGCGTAAGAGATTTTGGCTCCGATCATATTCAAAGCCTCTACCAAAACGGAAATCGGTCTTTTCAACATGCTTGAACTGCCCGTAAGAAAATGCTTGGCAGGTAATAAAGCTAAATATGCTGTCATAAACCTGAAAGCAGTACCGGCATCACCTGCATCGAGTACCAGCTCATTGCTGTTTTTCAACAGACGTTGCATGATTTTAGTATCTCCCGAATTCGAAATATTAGTTATTTTAGCATCTTTATTTGAGAGCGCCTGAATGAGCAAAACCCTGTTGCTTATACTTTTAGATCCATTAATTTGAATTTGCACTTCAGACAAAACTGATTTATTTAATGAAATCTTTAAACTAGACATATAATATTTCATGTATAGGCATTTAGCCTATTTTTAAATTAATAACAAATAAAAAGTAAAGGATTATACCAAAAAGTGTAGCTTTAAGAATATCTATATCAAGTCCTGTAATACTACAGTAGACCATGCTAACGGATCTTCGAGAAAAAGTGCTTTGGTTCTTGGCCATACACTTTTAAAAACTTCAGATTTTCGGTAATTATCCAAATCAGATTCACTTTCCCAGTGACTGTATGAAAAAATTATATTTGGAAAGTTCAAATCTTGTAAAATCTGAAGATAGCTGCAACCCGGAAAATTGCGGATTTGTAGTTTGTAATCTTCAAAAAAATTGATAAACTCATTGGTCAACTCTGGCCTGAAAGTCATTTTTACGATTCGAATGATCATTTTTTATTTTATTTAAACTTTCTAATAAACCTACAAAATAAGCTATTTTGTCAAAGATGAACAATTGATTGTTATTTTGTCTGAATTATCGATAAATATTTCCATAATATTATAATATTTCTTATTTTTATAAAGCGATCCTACAAAACTTTTTAATTATTTACAAAGCACCGTAACCAAAACTTATATAAAAGTTTCAAAGCCAATATGACATCAGAAAAAACAGTTCTACAAGAATCCCTGAAACAGTTTTACGGTTTCAATAAATTTAAAGGAAATCAGGAAGCAATTGTTCAGAGTGTGCTCAATGGACAAGATACTTTTGTGATTATGCCTACAGGTGGTGGCAAATCGCTCTGTTACCAACTTCCTGCTATGATTCTGGAGGGTACGGCTATCATCATTTCTCCTTTAATTGCGCTGATGAAAAATCAGGTAGATTCCATACGTTCTTTTTCAGATTCAGAAAAAACTGCTCATTTTTTAAACTCTTCATTATCTAGATCTCAGACCAAAGATGTTAAAAATGATATCATAGATGGTCATACCAAAATGCTCTATATTGCACCAGAGACACTAACTAAAGTAGAAACACTCGATTTTTTACACAATATTAAAATCTCATTTGTTGCAATAGATGAAGCGCACTGTATTTCGGAATGGGGACACGATTTTAGACCTGAATACCGACGCATTCGATCTATGATTGAAAGCCTAAACAAAGAAATTCCGCTTATTGCACTTACTGCTACCGCAACCCCAAAGGTTAGGCTCGATATCGTTAAAACGCTGCGGATGGAAAATCCCAATGAATTTGTATCTTCTTTCAACCGAGATAACCTTTACTACGAGATAAGGCCTAAAGGAAAAAAAGAAGATGTGTTCAAAAACATTGTGCAGTTTATCAAAAATATGCCCAACAAATCGGGCATCATATATGTCCAAAACAGAAAAACTACCGAAGATATTGCAAAACTGCTTCAGGTAAATGACATTAAAGCATCGCCTTATCATGCCGGTTTAGAAGCTAAGGTAAGAAGCGACACTCAGGACGACTTTCTTATGGAGCGAATTCATGTAATTGTTGCGACCATAGCTTTTGGTATGGGTATTGATAAACCAGACGTGCGTTTTGTTATTCATTACGATATTCCCAAAAGTATTGAGAATTATTATCAGGAAACTGGTCGTGCCGGTCGTGATGGACTAGAAGGGCATTGTATAGCCTATTATACGCACAAGGACATACTAAAACTTGAGAAGTTTCTGAGAGATAAGCCTGTCTCTGAAAGAGAGATGGGTGCACAGCTACTCTCTGAGATGATAGCTTATTCAGAAACTACTGCTTGTCGCCGTCATTTCCTCTTACACTATTTTGGAGAAGAATATGTGCTTACAGAATGCTCAGAAAATAAAATGTGCGACAATTGCCGTTACCCTAAGCAGATTATTGATGTACAGGAGGAACTCCAACTGGTGCTAGAGGTGGTTGAACAGTTGAATCAAAGAGCCATGATGAAAGAAACTGTAGATGTGCTTATCGGAAATAAATCGCAAACAGTTATCAATTTTAAATATGACAAACTACCACTTTTCGGTGAGGGCACAGAAAAAAACGATCATTTCTGGAATTCTGTAATCAGACAGGCACTGTTGCACAATTATTTATATAAGGATATTGAAGATTACGGCATTCTGAAAATTTCAGAAAATGGCCAGAAATTCATGGACAAACCTGAACCCTTTAACATCTCCCTCAACCATAATTTCGTCGAAGAGTTGCAAGATGATGAGGCATTGAGTGCAACTACCTCAGCGCTCGATCCTACCCTATTTGCCATATTAAAAGATCTTAGGAAAAGAGTTGCGCACAAAAAAAATGTGCCACCTTTTGTAGTTTTTCAAGATCCCTCTGTCGAGGAGATGGCAACACGCTATCCGCTTAGTATCGATGAAATGAAAACGATTACCGGGGTAAGTGAGGGCAAGGCCAAAAGATACGGGCCTGATTTTATTGCTGCTATCATTGCCTATGTGGAAGAAAATGAGATTGAAAGGCCAGTCGATTTTGTTATAAAATCGGTTGCCAATAAATCAAAAGCAAAGGTTACGATTATCCAAAATATCGATAAAAAAATTCCATTCGAAGATATTGCAGAATCTCAGGGCATGAGAATGGGTGAATTAATGCATGAACTTTATATGATCATAAGCTCAGGTACCAAACTCAATATTAACTACTATGTTGAAGACGTAGTTGATGAAGGTGTCATTGAAGAAATTGAAGACTACTTTATGAACGCTGAAACCGACGAGATAGACTCGGCATATAAAGACCTAAAAGAAGAAGATATTACCGTAGAGGAGATTGAATTGGTTCGCCTAAAATTCCTTTCTGACAACGCTAACTAGGCCAAATGATACACTTTTATGCATGTATTATAAAAAAGCATTACAGTTATATAACTGTAATGCTTTTTTTATTTATGTAAGCGTTCACAAATATTAATTAATTTGAACCAGAATGCTCTACGAAGCGAATGAAATCGCATCATTATTTATGAACAGTTACTCACTACAAAAAAATGGTTATAACATAAAGCTGTTATAACCATTTTATATCTGAATAAGTATTACATTCTAGTAATCCCACAAATCATGCTCGAAATGGAAATTAGTATCTTTTATTGTATGTGACTCGTAGAAAATATCCATACCAGATTTATAATCCTGAATCCTTCTATCGAATACATTAGATTCTTTGGTGATATAACTTGAGAACAATCTCTGCTGGAAAACATCATCCCAACTTCTCTGATTGGCATCATTGGCTTCGTTGTATGCTGTTGAATTATGAAGTACATCTCTGACATCGGGATAATAAACCCAAAACAAAGGTGAACAAGATCTTACATCGCCTTTATCATCATAAAGCTCACCAATGGGTGCAATACCAAGTATTCTAACATCAAATTTGGAATCTTCTTCATCGAAAAACCATACCTCTTTAAGACGATACTGTTTGATGTGCTCAGGTTTGAGTTCATTTCTTACAACTGTATCTTTTTCTTCGTAGGTGTCAGGGTCAACTACCTTCATTGAGTCAAACCTCACACCGAAGTTTTTCATATCTAGAATTGGACTTTTGAAATCTTCATCTTGATACGCAGCAATATTTCCTGATTTACCCTCGTTCAACAGAATAGTAATCAATGACTTAGTATCAGTATCAGTATCTTGGTCATTTCTGGCAAAGAAAAGATTTCTTTTTTCATTGATATCTATAACTCGCCATACTCTTTTTTCCCATAATATATCCCTTTCATTAAGGTGGACATATTCCAATTTCTTGTTTTCTTTGATTGTAATACGTTCATAAATATCATTACTTGGGTTTTTAGCAATGGTATTACCTGATTCAGTCACATTTGGATTTTCTTCCGTCTGTGCACATAGCAAATTGACGGATGCAAATAGCATAACTGCTAAACTGAAAGTTTTAGGGAATAAAAATTTAATGCTCATTTCTTTAAAATTTAGAATTTCGAAATTAAGATATTCTTAGAGCTTTATCAATAATTATGGGTTGTTGTAAAAAAAGGAGTTGAATGCTTAGATAACTAATATTCAACTCCTTCGTCTAGAATATTTATTATCTAATGGTCAATGTTATACCATTTAATTTTCTACCACCTGTGTCACCCGGACACATAGCTTTGATATCATAGAACTGGTAGATTGCACCAATTTTGGCTTTTTGTATCCATGAAGATACCTGGGCATCAAATCTTCCACCTGAAACTGTAATAGGTGGAGATGCATCTTGTCTTGGCAAGTTACAAATCATGGTGAAACCTTGAATGTTACATTTTGCTTCAAAGTCAAAGTTTTCAAGTTTGGCCATGATACCGCCCTGAATTTTCAACTCTCCGTCAGTAACTTTACCATCGGTTTTACCGCCAATTGATGCTAGTGGGTCAGGAATTCTCTTAGTTCTGAAAGGAGCAGAACCTGCTTTCTGGCCTGTTTTTCTATTGTATACATCAATAGTACAGAATTGATTAGGAGTAGTTGCAGTAGTTACCTTAACATTGAATTTTCCATCTGCAAGTTTTGTAAGGGTTCCACCACCACCGCTGATTCTCACATCAACATCGGCTGTAGCAACACCTGCCGCAGAAACAGATACAGGATTGTCTACACCAATATAGAACACGTTCATCTTGTCGGCAGATACGGTAACTGAAGGTAAACCAACTTCGAATTCGAAGTCTTTTTTAACAGTTACTTCTTTACCCGTTTGTGGGTTTTTAACGACGATTGTTGCAGAATAACGTTGAGTACCTACGTTGGCACCTACAGTTGTATATTTTGCCTTTGCTTTTTCAACATTTATGTTAGCACCATTAACACTAACCTTAAAATCGGCCTGGCTTGAGTAAGCACCCAAAGCAATTTCTGTTTCGAAGGTTTCGCCTCTCATGATATAACCTTTTTTAGGCTGAGAGAAAACATCGAACTCATCATAAACCAATGCTTTGTTACCAAAGTTGGCAGCAATAAAGTTTACAATTTGAGCAGCTGCATTGTTAGCATCATTTTCGAATTTACGAAGTAGCGGATAACAAGAAGCTACAGGCATTTGATTGAACATATCCTGTGACCAACTTTTTTTGCCTTCTGCTTTCCAGCCTGCATCCTCCGGAATTTCAAGCACCAACTCTTTTTTGAGCTTTTCAATTTGGGCTTTGTCAAACTTTACACCATCGATGGTATCGGCAGTTTTAACCAAGTCTTCAATAACCTTTAAGAGATCATTGTGTGTTTTGATAATCTCAGCCTTGAGTTTTTCTCCTTTTCCCTCTTGAAAAAGAAGACGAGTTGTAACATCCTTGTTTTTCTTACCTACAGGCTTACCATCCATTTCTTTATCTTCGGTAATTTGAAACTTTTTATAACCGTAAGCTGCCCATTTAGTTTGGTGTTCTTTGGTTGTGTAAAGACCACCTGATTCTTCTGTAATTAAATTACGCAAATCATTGATCATGGTTGTTAAAGCCTTGATCTTATCAGGTACAGTCTTTGCAGCTTCGTGCAAGGGTTTCAAATGCGGTTTTGCTTTAAGCGACTCTTCCATCGATTTAATTGTTTCAGTTACACCCAATGCAACGATTTCATTGGTATGTTTGATACTTTTATCTAATCGGAAGAAGGACTTTATAATTTCGGCAGATACGTTCAATGCAAGCATCGCCGTCAAAACCAGATACATCAGGTTGATCATCAACTGCCGCGGTTCCTTTGGAATTGACATAGTTTTATATTTTGTTTAAAATGTTTGCAAATTATTTTTACTCCATGATTAGTAAAAACTCAACTGGAGTTTCAGGAATAAATCAAATTACTTCTGGCCCATGGCAGTCAGTACATTACCGTACACTCCATTCATTTTTTGGAGATTTTGGTTAAATTGCTTTATCTGTTCTTTGTAAGATTCTGTATCGCTGAGTGAATCACTTATGTTACCCATAGCAACAAGTACGTTACTGTAAACTCCATTCATGCTCTGCAAATTGTGATTAACCTGTACAAGTTGTTCTCTGTAGACTTTTGTATCGTTTAATGATTCGCTAATACTTGTTACGGCTTCATTCAAAGCTGCAGCAAATTTACCAGCACCTTGAGTAAGGGTTTTGATTTCTGTAAAGTCAGCTTCCTGAAGGGCTTTGAGCGAAGACATAGATTTAGCCATTGTCTGTAATTCACCGATCATTTTCTCTTGTTGGCTTTCCAAACCTTTGGTATCCAATTTGATAGTACCAATTGCAGCACCAACTTTGTCAAGAGAAGCAGTCATTGCATTACCGTCGAAATTGCTTCCGTTTGGAATTTCACCGCCGTGTTTTTCAAGACCTGGATATAATTTTTCCCAATAGTAATCTTTGTGAGGAGGTAATACACCTAACATGATGAAAAGACCAGCTTCTGTAAGTAGACCTACTGTTAACATCTGGTCGGCAAACGGCCAGCTCAAAATTTTGAAGAGGGCACCTACGAGTACGATAGAAGCACCTAGACCAATAATAAGATTTTTAGCGTAAGCAAAACCGCTTGAATGAATTAAACTCATGATTCTAATTTTTTTTAGTTAGTAAAAAAAAGGTTAAAAAGATTTTTTTCTGTTTTAAAAAATGTAACCTTTCATCATTGAACCTACATAAGTTCAAAATTAAAAAAGGTTACAAAATTTTTTCTTAATTATTAAAAATATTAAGATTCAAATTTCACCAAATAAAAGACCTAATTATTTCAATAGGTCTTTTATCTGTGAAACTGATATTTTTTCTATTTGAAGTCGTTGATTGAACGGCCAAGGAAAGTGAGCACACAACGGAATCCAATGTAGGAGTGTGTGGTATCTTGGAATTCCCATTGACGTGTACCTGTTTGGATAGCGTAAGAAACATCTTTCCATGAACCGCCGCGTACTGATTTACGCTTCCAGGTTAATTTATCATCTTCTTTAGCATCGAAACGAACATCGGGCTGTAAGTCGTGGATGAAAGAATATGCATTTTCGTAGTATGCTGATGAAGTCCATTCGGCTACGTTACCGGCCATACAGTAGAGACCGTAATCGTTGGGGAAATAACCATCAGCTTTTACTGTGTACAAACCACCATCGGCAGGATAATCTCCACGACCAGGTTTGAAATTGGCAAGCAAACAGCCTTTGGCATTTCGCACATAATAATTACCCCAAGGGTAGATTGTATGTTCATGACCACCGCGTGAAGCGTATTCCCACTCATGTTCTGTTGGCAGACGGAAATCTTCTGTGTTAACTTCTTCGAAACCATCCCAAAGATTGGTTCTCCAGTAGCAGAAAGCCATAGCTTGTTTCCAAGCAATACCAACAACAGGATAGTCGTCAAATGCCGGGTGATTGAAATAATTACGCGTCATTGGCTCATTGTAAGAATAGGAGAAATCGCGAACCCAGCAAAGTGTGTCGGGATAGATTCTCAAAGATTCTCTCTTGATATATTTAGCGCGATTGTGTTTTTCTTTGCTTTGACGATTGAAATCGGTTTTCCAATCGAAGTCGTTAGCAGCGTTTTTCCAGTCGTACCATTGGTAGTCGAACTGTAATTGTCTGACATCGAGATTTCTTTTGTTGGCAAACTTTTCGTCGCCTTGATAGAACATCCCATCGAGCGTACCACCGGGTGACCAATCGAGCGGTTCTTCCCAGTTAATACTGTCAACTCCTGCTTGATTTGGAGCGACATGACCGCTTTTTACGTGCGCTATTGAATCGATAACCCAATAGACAAACTGACGGTATTCATTATTTGTAATTTCGGTATCATCCATGAAAAAACCCTGGATAGAAACCTGTTTGGGTCTTGCAACCAAAGATGAGCTTACGTCCTGATCCATAGGACCAATGTGCAAGGCACCAGATGGTACGTATTGCATACCGTATGGAACAATTGGTTCCCATGTTGGACGATCCTGTACCCCGACCAATTGTTTACCGTCTTTTGGTGCACAAGCTACCAATAATAGTGCACCGGCAATTACGGATAAAATCTGATTTTTTTTCATGTTCGCACCCGTGTTTAAACGTTATTTTTTTGTTTAAGATCTTTTCTAACTTTTGTGGCAAGCAAGAGAGTCAGATAAGTGTTTGATAATTAAGCAATTTTGAATAATAAAAGGCAAGTTTATTCAAAATTGTGCTTGCTGCCTGTCAAACAGCGTCGCAAGATACAACTACTAACGGAAAATTTCCAACTATATTATAGAGAATTATTTTTTTTAGTTCAATTTTTTAAAAATTGTTCAAATTTGAAGCATCTTTTTCAGCCCTTCACTGCAGCACAAAAAACAGATTTTTTTGTCAGAATATCTGACTTACAGAAACCTAGGATTGTAGATAACCTTTGCAGGTATTTCCTTGCCCAGAGGCTCTCTAAGATTATAATTTAGCAAAATTTCGTGAGAACCACCGTTAAAATTGCTCAGCTTTGATACGGAAACATCATAGGAGTAAGCCAACATAATGTTTTTTGTTATCTGCATACCGGCTAAAATCACAACAGCATCCATTGTATTTTTACTGTATCCTCTAAACGCTGCGCCGCCAAAAAAATTGTCCTGGTATTTGAAAATTAATCCATATTCGGGTTGAAATTTTATAAAATCTGTTTTCAAAAGTACCGAAGGGTGTAAAGACATCTCTTTGTTAATATCGAAACGGTAGGCTGCAGACAGCATATAATTGCGTAAGTATCGAATTTCCTGCACTGTGCCAATATCTAATCTTGTCTTTGGTGCTGTCAGATTGATGGCAGTAAGACCAGCTTCGAATTTTGAATGCTTGTAATAGATTCCGGCGTCGGCTGAAAAAGTGTTGCTGCTAACCTTTGTCTGTGGAATCAGGTTATCATTGTGTCCGATGATAATTCCTGCCTCATAGTTTCCGTCAGGAGCACGTAGTATTGTACCGTCGAGCGATTTTTGCATAAAGCGCAGCGAAGCACCGGCCGATAACTTACCCTTGTCGCCGAAATCGAAGATGTAATTGTAAGATGCTCTGGCCATAGTGTTGGCATAAGCACCGATTATGTCATGCTCCATGGCAATTCCTACTCCGCTTCTCAGGTATTCAAGCGGTAAATGTACATTGAAATTGAAACCAAGTGGACTTCCTGGAAAGTTTACCCACTGCTTTCTGAAAACCCCTGTTGCACTGAGCGATTCATCCAAACCGGCATAGGCAGTATGATACTGATATGGGTTGAGCATATACATACTGTACTGCGCTGGTTGCTGTGCCCAAAGCTTTGAAACCAAGAAAAACATTGGCAACAGGATTAAAATTTTGACTATCCTCATGTATTTATGTGTAGATCTTTTAAAACTCGAAAACAAAATGCAAGTTAGTTATTATTAATGGCCTTTCAAAGGAATTGTTTACAATTTTGAGATTAGGTATCCGGCGAGTATAGCCAGACTAATCCAGAGAATAGGTTCCCAAAGACTGAGCGGAGCAGATGCTTTTCGTTTAATTTTTCGACTAAAAAGTGCCAGAGCTCCTGTTTTAGTTTCTTCGGTTTTGTAGGCTTCGCCCATCTTTTCCAAAGTTTTTAACACCGAAATTTCCTTATCAGCTTTTGTGGGTTTTACAATTTCTTTTGCGCTTATTAAATCCAGGATTTCAACTGCGCTTGGCCTATCATTTGGATTTAAAAGCAGAGATTTTTTAATAATTTTTACGTATTGCTCAGGAATATTATCGAAAAGATCTGCTATCTCGAGTCTGTAAATACGCTCCATTATTTTTTTGTTGGGATTTTGAACCGTTTTGCGACCAAAGGGCAGCTGTCCACTGAATACTTCGAAAACCAGCACTGCAAAAGCCCAGATGTCGGCAGCCGCTCCAGAGAAATTTTCCTTGTCTTCGTTCAGTTGCTCAGGCGCCAGATATTCGAAATTGGTCAAAAATGCTGTATTGATTTTAACTTTAGTTCCATAATTAATGAACTGGGGAGCTATCTCATGCTCATTATTTTTTAAAAGAATGTGATCAGCGCGAAGCATTTGCCAGCTGCAATTGTTTTCATGTAAAAAGGCCAATCCCGATAAAACTTTTTCTAAGAGCCTCAGTTTTTCTTCAAAATCAATTTCCTCGAGATTATCTGCTAAGGTACCTCTTTCAATGTATGGCATTAAAATAAAATGCTGAACAGTTTCATCATTAGGATAACGATGACATTCGTAATAGGGTAAAAGCGCCGAATTTTTTAGTGCTACCGCAAAGTCGAATCTATCTTTGACCTCACCTTTGTCGAAAAGGGGGTGCAATTCAATAATTTTCAGTGCAAAAAGCTCATCCGTATCCTTTTTCTTTGCAGTATATACACTACCCAGACCTTTCTGATCTAAGCTACTGCTGAAATCGATTTCATATTTCGATAAAAAATCTGCTGCTGTCATCCTTGTTTTCTTTTGTGCCAGGGTCCACTAATAGCAAGCGTAAGACCGGCTTCCTGGATATTGACAAATAGTGTTTTACCCGATGGAGAGAAGCAAACTCCGGCAAATTCAGAGGGGTAGCCAATATTTTCTGCAATGGGATAAAAATTTCCCTTCGGAGTAATGCCCATAATTCTGGGATTTTTATTGTCTTCGCAAAAAACAACATCAGCCCAGGGCGATATGGTCAGATTATCAGCATAGCGGAGCATTTCAGAATTATTTGGCTCAGTAAAAAGCTCAATCCGCGGACAAAATGCCTGTTCGTTTTCTCTTGGGGTTCCTTCGTATGGGCTGGGAATGTACCTGAATATCTGTCCGAGTTTTCTTGCGCCACCATTGGTACAGGCAAAATAGATTTCGGAATTTCCGTACCACATCCCCTCTCCCCTTGCGAAACAGGCAGCACCAGACTCGAAACCGCGCAGACGGAGATCATCTACCTCGCTGTCAACACCATCGAGGTCAATCCATTTCACGGCATACTTTGTTCCTAGTTTCAAGGTATCGGGTTCCTCCCAATGTCGGGTATCCATCGACTTTTTCCAGACAAAAGCCAAGGCCTGCAATTTTCCGCCTGCATGAAGTTTACCTTTTTCTTTGGGTATAAAACGATAAATTAAGCCCTCGTGGCGGTCTTCTGTCTGATATACAATGCCCGTTTTAGGGTCAACACAGACAGCCTCGTGGTTGAATTTGCCCATTGCCCTCAAGGGCAGCGGATATTTTATTTTGATCTTTTCGGTGGCGGGCACTTCGAAATTATACCCATGTGATTTTTCGTTTTTATCTCCTTTATTAAGAAAATCTTCTTCGCAGGTTATCCATGAGCCCCAGGGCGTGATACCACCTGCACAGTTTCGAGAAGTGCCGGCAAGACTAAGGAAAACCGATTCAACAGCTTGAGTGTTTTCATTAAAAACACTTGTTGTGGTGCCGCCAAGGTGAGGTTTTTTACCAAATCCGTAATCGAAGAACTTTTCTTTTTTAATTTTTTTCAGCAGCTCATTTTTTTCACCGAATGCACTTTCTGAAAGAAAATCTGCAGCATTTTCATGATTCCTTATTAGAATAACCTTGCCGCTGCTTCCGCCGAATGCACCCATTCCATCTGCCCTGCCCGGCAACAGCAGCCCATCGCTCATTTTATCACCCTTTTTTGCAATTACTTTGTAGGAAAATCCTTCTGGCAGACGTAAAACAGGGTCAAAATCTTTTAGAGGACCAAAACCAAAATCATTGTTCAAAATATTACCCGAACCTGTATGGGCAAATGCTCTGAGACCGGAGAATCCCAGACTCACGGCAGACATCAGTTTTATAAAATCGCGTCGCGATGTTTGCATAGCTGTTAATAATTTTTAGTCGAATATTTGCCATGAAATACCCAAACGAACAAACCAGTTTGGCGTTGGATAATAAGGTGCTGTGTAATAATTTTGCCAGCCATTGAGATAATAAGTCAGATTTTCCGCATTGACAAAAAAGCGCATCTGCCAGATCTTAGCCGATACAAAAATATCTGCCTGAGGATAAAATTTCATCCGCTGCTCATTTTGCAGATGGAAAACACCCAGAATAGGAAAATAGGCATTAGTGTAGTAAGAACTCATATATCTGAATGAAAGGCCGGTTCTGAGTTTAACAGTTTTGAATACTTTGCTTTCGAAATACAACTTGTGTCGCAACAACAATTCAGGCAATCTAAAGACGGCATTTCCGGAAATAACGCGCTGCCAAACTGCTTCATTTTCGAGATGAAATTTCCAAACATGTAAATCCTGTCTCAAAATAAGTTGCATGATATTGGCAGAACCAGGCATCTGCCTTACAATTGCAGCTGTATCGTAATAAACAGCCCTTGTTATATTATGGTTCTTGATTTCAAATTTTCCCCAAAATTTGGGCCATGCTAGGTAAGCCTGAAGACTGAATTCCTCTGTTTGTTTCAGCGTATTATTATTTTCCCAGATCCTTGTACCGGAGACAAAAAACTGTCTACTTATTTGGGTGGGTTCATAACGCTGATACAAAATATTGCCTCCAATTTTTACATAGTCTTTAATTGCATAAGACAGGTCGCCTTTGAACCAAAAATCAAGCCCTAAGCGGCTGTTTACCAATTTCAATGCGGCATCGTAGCGGAATGCACCGCCAATACTTTCGTAAACATTAAAAGTTGCAGCAAAATTATTGACATAAAAAAGCTGCGGCTGTTGAAAGATTTCATTAAAACTGTGTGAAATTGCTATTTTAAATATGAGTGGACTTTTATCGAGTGTACCGCCAAAGGCCTGCCGCCAGTTCAGTTCATTCTCCGCTAGTCGATGGCGAATAAAATGCCTGATTCCCCGGTTATTAGTTTGAAAATTGCCGTAGTAAGCGGAATCTGAATCAGGATTTTTATCAAAATATTTATAGATATTGTTCTCAAAATTAAAGTGATGCCCAAATGAAGATCTGACGTTTGCTTTACTATTGTTGAGATACTGACGAAAATGTAAGGTTTGATTTTTATTTTCATGTTTCGGACTGCCGTCATTTTGCACATTGAGGGCTACCGGTTGATTAACAAGAAAAAGCATATCGCTCAAACCGAGCGTCTGCAATGTAAGCCCGCCGTTTTCGCTCTGATTGTTGTTGTTTGATATGAAAATAAAATGCGCTTTGTACTTATTTTTACTGTAACGGAAATTTAAAGCTACATCCTGATGGCGGCTTCTTTGCCCCTTAAAGTAACCATTGTAATTCAAAATGGCATAGTGCACACTGTAATACAATTCAGGTAAAATCTGATGTGCAAAATTTGCCTTTAATTGTACATTTTGAAGATTGATTTGCGAGTAGTGCAAGTCTGTAAATGGTCGTTTCCCTCCTATTTCATAAAAAGGAATGTCTTCGACCCTGAGGCGCAGATAATCAAACATATCCATACCGCTTCTGAAACCCGCCTTAGTACCACTCTCCCAAAGCAGCGGAAATTGAGCAGTACCCAAATGACCTAAATCTGCAACATAGAAATTCCTTTTTTTCCATCCTGGATTCGGTATTTCAAAATCTTGAAGGCTGGTATCGATGAATTTTGGATTAGTCTCTGAAAAACTGTAATAATAAACTGGAGTGCTGTCGCCCAATGGTTTATTGCGCTCGTCTTCCGTTTCTATCAATACTGAGTCAACAGTATTTGGTTCAGTTTGTGCTTCCAGATGAAATACAAGCAGGCAAAGAAATAATATGTTTAAAGCAAAACAACGTAGGAGCATCGCAGGGTCAGATATTATTTACAAAATTAAGCAAAAAAATAAAGCCACCGCAAAAGCAATGACTTTATTAATCAAAAGAATATTAAGGAATACCTTATTTCTTTTTAGCAGGCTTTTTCTCCTCTTTTTTGAGGCTAGTTTTCAAAGTCTTGTTATCAACAGCAGCGGCCAATTCTTTACCGGCTTTGAATTTAACAGTAACCTTGTCACCAATTTTGATTTCTTTTTGAGTGCTTGGGTTGATACCTTTGCGGGCATTGCGATAAGCAACATCCAAAGAACCGAAACCAACTAATGTAATTTTTTCACCACCTTTAAGTGCGTTAGTAATAGCATCGAGTGTGGCATTGAGTGCTGCAGCTGCATCAGTTTTTTTCAAACCGGCTCCTTCTGCAATTTTGTCGATTAAATCTCCTTTGTTCATAGTAAAAAAAATGTTTAGTGTATTCAAATATTGTGTTGATGCACAGTACAAAATTATAGTGTTTTCGGAGAGTTCCAAATATTTTATTAAAAAAAAGGTTAAATTTTGTAGTTTTTAGGATGCTTTCATTGAAAAAAGTTCAAAAAACCCACTTTTCGTGTAAAATTTTAATTTTTTTTTATAACTGTTTGTAAATAAAAATGAGCAACTTACAAGTATAAGCTGCTCATTTTTTGTTGGCCCACCTGGATTCGAACCAAGAATGACTGAACCAAAATCAGGAGTGTTACCATTACACCATGGGCCATCAGCGAAGGAAAAATGAGTTCTAGAACTTTGTTGGCCCACCTGGATTCGAACCAAGAATGACTGAACCAAAATCAGGAGTGTTACCATTACACCATGGGCCATTTTTCCTAAGCGGCACAAAATTACTACAAGTATTGTTGTTTGCCAAATTTTTGGGCAGTTTTTTTAACATAGTTGAATTCTGACATATCGAATTTCCTCATCATCCATCTCAAAAAATACTTTTACGAGCGAATCATCGTAAAAAGTTTCAATTATTTCGGGCCATTCTACAAAAAAGTAATCTTCATCAAATAGTAACTCATACAAACCGGCATCGAAAATTTCTTCCGAATGCTTTAGTCGGTAAAGATCAGCATGATTTACTGATAGTTTATTGTGCTGCAACTGATAACAATTCACTAATGAGAATGTAGGACTTGAAGTAAAATCGATCACCCCAAGGCGGGCACAAATCATTTTGATAAATGTTGTCTTTCCTGCCCCAATTCCACCATAAAAAAATACTTTCCTGAAGCTTTGAAGGTATGATTTTACAAATAAATCTGCAAGCTTATTCATCTCTTCCAGATTGTGTACGATATATTCCATAGTAGTTGTATTAAAATGTGTCCGACTCCATGCTATTAAATTCATCAAAAATTGATCAAAAAAATTGTTTAACTTTGCATTGAATAATAAACATTGAGATGCTTTTGCTATTTCTTTTGATAATACCAATTATTTTATGGCTGATTCCCTTGTCTGGATTTAGCAAAGGACGGCGCGTTTTGACAAAAAGTTTCCTGATAAACTTTGCCACAATGTCTATTACAGTGGCTTTTGCAGCAATAATAATGTGGTATTCAGGAATGAATTCAGCTACCGCTCTGGTCGTTTTATTGTCTATCAGCACTTGTTGGGGTGCAATTTTTCATCTTATCAGCAAACGCAGAGATTTGTAATCAACCATTCTTAATATTCTGCAACACTTACCCTAAAACCAATGCAAAAATACTTTTTTCTTTTAGCAATTTCAGTTGTACTGCTTTTTTCCTCCTGCCAGAAAAAGCTTTTCCAATTCAGCAACAGCTGGAGCAATAAGTCAGTAATTATTGACGGGCAATTGGATGAATGGCAATTACCGCTCGAACAGCCTGCAGCCCAAATTCCAATCAAATATCGTTGCAGCAACGATGAGAAATATTTATACCTTGCTGTTCAGCCTAGCGATGAATACATGAAGGCCATGTTTTTGCATCAGGGTCTGAAAATCTGGATTGACAGCACCGCAAGACGGAAAGAAAAAAATGGCATTGGTTATCCCATTCCGCTCAGAACTTCCGAAACAAATGAACTGGCATCGGAAGCAGGAAACAACACGCAAAAATTTATTGAATTATATGCTGCATCTATGCAGGAATTCGATGTTTATGGTCTTGCTGATGAATCACTTCGACTTTCAAATCTGACTTCTAAAGAAATAAAAGTAGCGCTTGCCTTCGATCAGTTAAGAACACTTTGTATGGAAATTAGAATTCCCATTAAAACAGTATTGGGAAGTTTCGTAAGCGGTAAAATCTTTTCCTTGGGTATTGCTGTAAATAATCCGGCAAAATCGATTGATGACGGTAGCAACGACAGCAGTCTATTTAACGACCGCAATCAGAACCAAATCACTCAGGGTAATCCCCTTATGGGCCCAAATAGCCAAATGATGAATCAAAATATGAATCAAAATATGAACCAAATGCAGGGGCCTAGCCGGCAATTATCGATGCCAAATATTTGGATGAAAATAAAATTAGCCGATAAGGCTGAATAAAAAAAGCAGCCGATTGGCTGCTTTTTTTATTCAACTGATAAACAGTTTATATTATTTTGACCAAGTAGCAGTACAAACGTCAACTACAGGTGTAGCTCCTGTTTCGTCAGAAATATTGTAGTTCCATGCAATGCTGTTGGCAGCTGCATTGATAGTACCTGAACCGCTGATGAAATACTGGTCAGCATCCGGCTCCTGACGTGCGATGTTGATGGTATTGCCATCGATGGTAGCAGTTCCCTGATTTACAAAACTTCCCCAAAAGTTAGTGATTTTAACTTCAAGAATGTTAGCAGTAGAAGCTGTTACAGAAACTGTATAAGAAGCAGTACCTGATTGGCTGCAGTTATCAGAGACTGTCCATTGTCCTTGAAATTTAGCACGGATTTCTGTATTGCAAAGACCCTCAGTGTTTTTCTCATAACCTGTTTCGCAGTTACAAACGCCTTCGAGGCAAGAACCGTGGTCGCCGCAAACTACATCTTTACAAGGATCGGTTTCGCAAGCAGTAGCGAAAAGGCCAAAAACAGCCGCAAAAGACAAAGCTTTAATAAAACTTTTCATAATTAGTTGGTTTTAAAAAAATTAAATAAATATTCAAATTCGAAAAGAACAATTTGAGACTCAAATTGAAAATTTTCACAAATGTAGCAAAACAATAACAAAAAACATACCGATGTTTAAATTTCCATAAATTTTAACGGTTACGCCCGTATTGTTCATGGCTCGAAACCCAATCGGAAGAGGATATAGCAGAAGCAAGAGAAATTTCTCCGGCAAGGACCACTCCAGCAATTATTTCGGCAAGTTTCATTACTTTGTCCTTACCATAACAACCCAACATTTCGAGGCACTCTTTCTGGGTACCTAAGCTAGTGCCACCGCCGTAGGATGCGATGATTAATGATGGTATTGTGATGGAAAAGTATAGGTCTTTTTCCGGTGTAATTTCGCAGTAAACAAGCCCAGCCGAGGACTCGGCAACATTGGCAACATCCTGTCCGGTGGCTATAAACATAGCCGTAATGGCATTTGCTGAGTGTAATCCGTTATTGTTTGCCCCCGACATGATAGCGCCAATATTGGCTATACCATAGTGGTAGGCAAGATTCTCGGGTGCAACACGCATTTGTTGAATGAGCACATCTCTTTTGAGCGTAATTTCAGCCGTAACACGTTTGCCACGGGTGCGCATGATGTTCACCTGAGAGGCCTTTTTATCTGTTGCAAAATTCGACTCAAGGTAAAAGTGTCGAACAGGATTCTGCTTATAATTATCCAAAATCCAACTGCAGGCGGCAAAGGTTGCTCTGCCCACCATATTTTGCCCCGCTGCATCACCCGTAGAAAAGTTGAAGCGCATAAAGGCAAATTTATTGGATAGATATGGATCTATGTATTGAAGTCGGGCTACACTAGAGGTAGACTCTGCTTCTTCGGCAATTTTCGAAAAGTTCATTTTGCACCAGTCGACAAAATCGCGTGCAGCGCGGGCATCGTCGAAAACAAACACCGGTGCACGCTGCATGGCATCGCGCTGTACAGTACATTTTG
Source organism: Saprospira grandis DSM 2844 (assembly GCA_945888475.1). Lineage (GTDB taxonomy): Bacteria > Bacteroidota > Bacteroidia > Chitinophagales > Saprospiraceae > Saprospira > Saprospira grandis_C. The sequence continues at coordinate 23,090 of CAMDAB010000040.1, forward strand.
CTCCGCCGCAGAGATTCAGTACTTTGATGCCTCTGTTATAGGACGCGACTAAGGTTCCCTCGCTTGTAGCCAATGGAACCAGGAATTCACCCTGAGCATGTTCTCCATTGATTTTTATAGGGCCTGCAATTCCAAGTGGGATTTGTGCCACACCACTGAAATTTTCACAGTTGCCCATTGCAATATGCGGGTCGAATGAATAATTGCTGATGTGTTTTGGCTCAACTCCAGTATAATCTTTGATAAATTGTTGACGTTTTTTGATGGCATCCGCTGAGTAGTCATCAGTTTTATCGCGCGGAATTGTGAGCCTGTCACCTGTTTCAGCGGATATACCGTCTTCCACTTTTAATGTAATTTCACCAAAGGGGGCAACCACAAAAACAATCTCAATCTCATATTTACCTGGTTCGAGATGCGGAATTTCAGCCACGATATCCAACGATTTCTTTAGCGGAAAATCAATGGGTTTCGCCTCGCTGATTTCGGCCGGACTTATTGCGCTATCCTCACCGGGCATTACATTTATGGATGAGAGCGGCACTATATGCTGTCCTATTTTTAGACTTTTCAGGCCAGTAAGCTGTGCATCGCTCAAACGATTTTTCAATGAAAACTTTACAGCACCTTCAATATTGCAAAGGCTGTTAAAGTTATAAAGCTGTTTTAGAATAAGGCTGGGAATTAGCATTGTGTGAAGGATTTTTAGAACTGTATCAAGTAATTAGTATCAAGTATCAAGAAGATCATCAGAAGTCAGATAAATAGATTTTATTAGTTCTTCTACTTTGATTTTTTTTGTTATTCACTGAAAAAATCTGAATATTCAAATATCTTTTCCTTGCTTCGCAGGAGTCAATTTCCAACTTATTGCTGCGGCATATCCTCTTCATATAATACCTGAACAACAGTTTGACCTACAGCCAGCAAAGTGTTTTTACCAATGATATCGATATTGTCCTTGTGGGTGTGCCAATGTGCTCCAAAACCGGTTGGGCTATCGGGAGAAAGGTGAATGATATCGACTGTTGGAATTTTTCTTATTTCATTAATGTATAAGTGATCGTCAACAATCTGGTTTTCTTCAGTATTAACAAAGAAATCACTGTATCCCAATGCCCATGCTGTTTTCCAAATCCTTTCCACATAAAATGAAGCATGTTTAATAGAAAGACCCTCTTTTGGAAATTTAGCATTACGGGCGCCTACCATATCGAGCAGGATTCCAAAATTAGCTTTGTAGTTTGGCACATGTGGATTTTTACTCCAATGTTGTGCGCCAAGACACCATGAATCTCTTTTGCCGTTATCGGAAAGGCCTTGGTCTTCGGCATCGAACAGAACAATGTCAACACCCAGATTTTTAAGTTTATTTTCATTCAGTATTCTGGCAATTTCGAGCAATACTCCTACCCCACTTCCACCATCATCAGCGCCAGGGATAGGTTCATTCTTTCGCTCGCTATCCTGATCGGCCATTTCTCTGCTGTCCCAATGCGCACAGAGGAGCACCCTTTTTGTTGCTGCCGGGTTGTAAACAGCTATAATATTCTTGATTTCATAGGCCTTTGAGGCTCCCTGCAACGCTGCCTTTTGGACAATTACCTCCGCTCCAAAACTACGAAACTGCGTTTCGAGCCATGTAGCACAACTGTCATGCGCCTTTGTTCCTGGCACACGAGGACCGAAGGACAATTGCTTCTCAATGTGTTTAAATGCGTTTTCAGCATTAAATTTAGGTGCTTCCACTGTAGGTTTTTCTGTTTCGTTTGGCTTCTCTTTTTTGGGTTGATCATTCTGACAGGCAGAGACAATGAATCCCAAAACAACAAATATTAAAATTTTTTTCACGATACTTTCTTTTTGGTTTTATCAGAAAAATCTTTCTTGTCTTTTAACTTTTCAACGATAAGACGTAGGCTTTCAATACCTTTAACTTTTTCAAGACGGGTAAATTGTTCAAATTTTAGTTTATATTTTCCTGTCTGATCAAAAGCTGCATTTGGCATAAAAGGAATTCTTCTTGTACATTTTTTTGAAGTACATTTGCCAAGCCACTCTCCTCTGCCATCGGCTAGCTCCAATGATACAAGATCAGCACGTTCTTTGGCATTCGGAAAAGTTACAAACACCCTAGCGTAAAGATTTTGTGCCGTGTAAGCTGCATCGTGGGCAACTTCAAGATAGATATTGTACAGCGAGTTTGTATCGGAAATTTCAAAATTAAATTCCAATATGTCTTTGTATGACCAGTCGGCATCCTTTATATTCTTTTTCTCATCGTACTCATAACCCTTACAGGCAAGGAAGATGAACGGAAAGAGTAGGAATAATATTTTACTGATTATCTTTTTTCTCATTATTTGGATTTTGACCACCCTTTTTTTGAGGGTTGAACTTTTTATTTTTGTGGTGATGTTGATGCTTTTTTTGCATTTTTTGTTCATTTGAATCAACATTTTTTTCTAAATTATCCGATTGAGGATTGCCGGCGTCAGAGATTGGTTGATTTTGTTTTGGCTTTTTATGCCTTTGGTTGTCTTTTTGAAAGTTTTTTTGCTCAGGCCTATTTTGGTTGTTGGGATGTTGCTCCTTTTTTTGATTTTGAAGGTCTTTATTTGTCTCAGCAGCGCTTTGTTGGTTACGTTCATTCCCTCGATTTTTTTTCTTATTGCGACGTCTTTTGTCTTCGAGCTGGCTTAATTCGAGCGAACCTGCACCATCTACAAACTCATCTCCAGAGCCTTTTTCTCTTTTACCACGGTTACTTTTTTCTACACCTTCTACGAGCAGATCTTCAGGTTTTTTGCCTTGTCTGTTCATTGCCGCAATTTCCTTTACCCTGTCAACACTTAGCGGATATACATCGAGGGCTCCAAATTCCTTGCGGTAGGCAAAAAACATGATTCTTTTGAAAATATCGGTTTTGAGCAGAAAAGCATTACCTTTCAGCGTCTCGAGATTTTCAACATTTTTCGGAAATTCTTTCAGTGCATCGAGATAAGTATTGAGCTCAAAATTGAGGCAACATTTAAGACGTCCGCACTGTCCGGAAAGTTTGGATTGATTGATGGCCAAGTTCTGATACCTTGCAGCGCCTGTTGAAACAGATTTAAAATCGGTCAGCCAGGTAGAACAACAAAGCTCCCTTCCGCAGGGTCCCAACCCTCCAATTATAGCCGATTCCTGACGAGCACCTATCTGGCGCATTTCGATTTTAACTTTAAAATCGTGTGCATAGATACGAATCAGTTCACGAAAATCAACCCTACCTTCTGCAGTATAATAAAAAGTTGCTTTGCGTTTGTCACCCTGTATTTCTACCTCACCCACTTTCATATCGAGGTTGAGATAAGCAGCAATAGCTCGAGCTTTTATCATAGTATCCTTTTCAGAAGATCTTGCTTCTTGCAGTCGTTCCAAATCACGTTCATTGGCTTTGCGCAGTACGCTTGGAAAAACTGCTGTTGGTTTCACCCTGCGTTTTTTCATCTGCAGTCTAACCAATTCGCCGGATAGAGAAATACGGCCAATATCGTAGCCTCCACCGGTACTTTCAACAGCTACCATATCGCCTGTAATTGCATCTACAAAAGTAGGCTTGCGGAAAAACTCTTTTCTTACCCCGTTTTTAAAAGAAATTTCTACAATATCTATCTGATCGGCATCGGGCAATTCCATGTTTACCAACCAGTCAAATGTATTCATTCTATTGCATCCGCCCGAAGCGCAGCTACCGCTACTTCCGCATCCCGATGTAGAACAGCCTCCCGAAGCGCAGCTTGAACATCCCATATATTATTTAGTGTGAAAGATGAAAGAGAAAAGATGAAAGATGAAAGATGAAAGATGAACCGAGGCTATGCCGAGCTCCACGCAGTGAAAGAAACAAAGTTCCGTGAACCAAAGCTCCGCGAAGCGAAACGAATTTTGCATTTCCGCAGACAAATTTCATTTTTTATTGTTAATAATCCCAAATTCAGGCGTTTCGATAACACCTCATTAAAGATACAAAAACAATATTGTGACAAAATTACAAAAAAATAGGATAAAAAGGAAAAACTGTTTTTAAAATTAAATGGGTCATACCATAAGTGGGCGGAACATTCTATGTATTTTGACAGATGCATCCATAAAGAGTATTTTACCGTTTGCATTTCGTTCCACAAAATACATGGTATCATCAAAGAGGTTCATCATATTACCCAAATCTGCAACAGAAAGCAATTTCAACAATCCCATTGCCGTTTTATGCTCCACCTGACTTAGACGGGTTTGTACAAGCGGATTGATTTTCAGCTGTGTAAGTTCCCGCAAAAAAAATAGCGCATACTGTAAAAACAGCAACTGTTCCTTACGGCCGCTGCTGATTGTTTTTTTAGATTCATCGCTGGGGTGTTTTCCGCTATTGAAATATTCGACCCAATGTACCATATTTTCTCTGCCCTGATAACAGGCTCGCAGCCAATCGGCAAAAAGCAGGGAAAAGTCATTATCGGCTGTACCTTCACCAACTAGCTGAATTGCCTTAGTGTAATTTCCTTCACTGAGAAAAGCAATTTGCCTTGCTTGATTTTCCGGGTACTGAAGCATCAGCTTCTCAGCTATAACCTCATCAGATGGTTTTGCAAGTTTTACCAACTGACAGCGGGAAAGAATCGTATTCAGAATTTTTTCCTGACGATCAGCTACCAGTATAAATACGGTGTCGGGTTCGGGCTCTTCAATCAGTTTTAACAATCGGTTGCCTTCTTTGTCCAAAAATTCAGGCATCCAAAGAATAAGAATCTTGTAACGACCTTCCACCTTTTTAAAACTGAATTTTCGAGTGATATCGACACATTCATTTTTGGTAATATTGCCCTGCTGGTTTTCGGCGCCCATTTTTTGCAGCCATTGTATAAGACTCAGGTAGGGACCAAATTCGCCCAAGGCCGCCCTCCATTCTTTGACATAATCGGTACTAATTTTTCCGGTTCCGATGGTCGGATATGAAAAATGAAGATCGGGATGAATGTTTTTCTGAACTTTTTTGCAGGCATTACACTGTCCGCAGGAATCATCCACTCCTGGATTTTCACATTGAAGATATTGAGCATAGGCCAGTGCCAATGCCAATTGTCCACTCCCCTCAGATCCAATAAAAATCTG
>CAMDAB010000041.1 GCA_945888475.1 Saprospira grandis DSM 2844
AGTGAGGGCCGCAGCAAAGCAGGTGTATCGCTCATGAACCGTTCCCATGTTGATACAATCGCTGAAGGTAGAGTTTGGCTTGGCAATGTAGCCAAAGAAATAGGATTGGTAGATGAGCTGGGTGGTTTGGACGATGCACTGAAATCTGCTGCTAAACTTGCAAACCTTAGCGATTATAAGGTTTCTTACTATCCAAAAGTACAAAGCTTTGAAGATGAGTTGCTGAGCTTTGGCAGTGGTGACGATAAAAAAGCTTTTCTGAACCCAGAAATGATTCAGGATGCACTCAGTAGTTCAATTCTTGGCGAAGATTTTGCAAGTTTGCTCAAAACAATTCGCGACATTAAAAACACCAAAGGTGCGCAGGCCAGAATGCCCTATGAGATTATTGTGAGATGAAAGATGAAAGGGTGACCCCGATAGCTATCGGGGGGTGAAAGATGAAAGCGCTAGATAAAAAAACAGGTTCGGAGTATTTCCGAACCTGTTTTTTTATTTTCCAAAAATTTTAAGCGCGTTTGCCGTAGTTATGTCGCCTAGTTGTTCCAGGCTAATTCCTTTAATTTCTGCAAGCCTTTCAGCTATATGATATAGGTATGCACTTTCGTTGCGTTTCCCGCGATGAGGTACCGGCGTGAGATAGGGCGCATCGGTTTCGAGTACAAGCCACTCGAGTGGTATGTCTTTGACAATTTCATCCAAACCAGATTTTTTATAGCTGAGCACTCCGCCAATTCCCATCCAAAATCCTAAATCAATAATTTGTTGTGCTTGTTCCAATGTTCCCCCGAAACAGTGAAAAATGCCCCGAAGCCTTTCGTCTTTTTTTTCTTCTTTGACAATTTGAATTAAATCATCCATCGATTCACGTGCATGAATGATGATGGGAATATTCAAATCTATTGCCCATCGGCATTGTGTACGAAAGGCATCTTTTTGCGCTGCTATAAAATCTTTGCTCCAATAATAATCCAAACCAATCTCCCCTACTGCTACAAATTTTCGAGCAAAAAGCTGCTTTTCAATTTCAGACAGTACAGTTTTATAATCGGCTTCTACTGAACAGGGATGCAAGCCCATCATGGCAAAACAGCGTTCAGGATATTTAGCTTCAAGCTCTAGCATTCTTGGAATTGATTCCAAATCAACATTGGGTAGATAAAATTTTTCTACACCCTGACTAATTGCCCTTGAGATCATGGCATCGCGGTCAAAATCAAATTCTTTAGCGTATAAATGGGCGTGAGTATCAATTAACATAATTTTATGAGACTAAGAGACCTTGAGATTTGAGACTCCAGACTTGAGACTCCAGACTTGACTATTGACATTACGATTTTCGATTTAAAATTGGCAGCAACATATAGGCAATCAGACCAAATAACACATTACAAACCAGATTGATCGTAAAAAAGATGATGTTTGAAAATGCAAATGCATCGGCCTTTCCTACGCCATAAATTACCAAAGCAGCGGTAACCGCAATCTGATAGGTACCCATACCACCGGGCGATGGAATCAAAACGCCAAATGAACCAAAAACAAAACAAAGCAAAGCAGCCATAAATCCAAGATGAGCCGTAGGTTCGTAGGCGAAAAAACATAAAAATGTCATAATAAAATACATGAACCATATTACGAAGGTGTGAAAAAGGAACTGCAGTAAATCGCCCCGACGCAGGGAGAAAACAGTTTTTATGCCCTCCAGGAAATTAAAGGCCATCCCTTCAATTTTTTTAAAGATGGCTAATTTTCTTAACCTTTCACGCAGTAGATATAATATCAAAAGTCCAAGTAAGCCGGTAATAAACAAGCCTAGTAGTATCCAGCCAATTGGCAGGGCATTCGATGCGGCTGCAACAGGTACCGGGTTATTACATTTTGGCGGCTCGGCAGCTTTACCACTTAGAAAATTGTAAATATTCTGAAATTGAAGTAATAAAGAAATTCCAACAACAAGCAGTAACATGATCATATCCATAATTCTGTCGGTAACAACTGTTCCTATAGTTTTGTCTAAGGGTAATTTCTCATAACGTGCCATTGACGCAGGTCGGGCCAGTTCACCTGCTCGTGGCAAAGCAAGATTTACCAGATATCCCACCATGATTGTCAAAAAAGAATTGTACCATTTTGGCTGATATTTTCCGCCGTCAAGTTGTCTGATAAGCAGGTTCCAGCGCAATGCTCTGCTAAGATTGCTGACCATAAAGGCTACACATACCAAAGAAAGCCAGAAAAAATTGGTTGAACTGAAATCGGTTAATAGTTTATTCAAAAGGGAGGTTTCTGTACATTTCCCTTCACAGTCGTATGCTGTCTTGAAAGCACATTCTTTTTGAAAAGCGGCCTCTTGATTTTGATAGACAAAATATAAAATACCAATTCCCACTCCAAGAAAGAGCAGGAATTTGAGGATAGATTTGATTAAACCGACTGTTTTATTTTTTTCTGCCGACACCTAAGCTATTTTAAGGATTGAGTAAGCGATTTTTATCATCTACCAATACAGTGACAGGCTTGAAGGTCTTAGCTTCTTCCCGATCCATAAAAGCATAGGAAATAATGATACAGATATCGCCCAATTGTACCTTACGGGCAGCAGCACCATTGAGACAGATAACACCGGAATTTCGTTCGCCACGAATAACATAGGTCTCGAAACGTTCCCCATTATTGTTGTTTACTATCTGCACCCGTTCTCCTTCCAACAAATTACCGGCATCCATTAGTGCTTCATCAATTGTAATACTGCCAATATAATTGAGGTCGGCTTGTGTAACCGTTACCCTGTGCAGTTTTGATTTGAACATATGTACCAACATAGTTATAGACTGTTTTTGAGTTGAATTGGCAAAGATAGAAATTTAAAATAGTAATGCGGAATAGGAGAATTGTATTATTAAAAATTTGTACAGCTATACTATTAAATCGATGCTGATATTTTGTTAATTTAAAAACCCTTCTCAGAATTTTCCGGAGAAGGGGCTTTCTTTATAACTAGATCAAGGCTTAACCTTGAAATTGTGCTTCGATTTTAGAACCTGTGTAGTGTGGTACCCATCCGCTTTGATCAATAAAGATACGGATGGTTTTTACAAAAGGATTATGCTCGCCCGCATCGAACCAATGTTTGGTATTGGCGGGAACCGAAATCAAGTCCCCTGCCTGTAAAAGGACATTAAAAACAGGTGTTTTTACATCTTCAAGATTAAACCAAAAATGGCCCTGTCCATCAACAAAAAAGCGTACCTCATCTTCGGTATGGGTATGTTCGCTCAGGAACTTGGCACGAACAGCTTCGTAATTAGGCGTTTGGGCATTGATATTGATGACATCGGCCACCAAATAGCCATTTTTGTTCATATAAGGTTGCAGAACATATTCATATGCCTTTAGAATTGTATCCTGATCGGCATCTTCTGAGAATTCAACAGCTGCTTCCCACTGATCGAAATAAACACCGCGTTCATTCAGGAAAGTTCTGATTTCATTTGCATCGGAAATGCTATGATTTTGTGATGGGATTGATAAGATAGCCATGTTGTTAATTTGAAAATTTGAAAATTTGAAAATTTGATGATGATTAGCAATGCAAAAGATTTTATTTCAGATTTCTAACTACATCCTTCCGACTTCTACAAAACTTCCAGCAAGGTCCTAAACGCCACAAACTTGTCCTTATATCTTTCGCCATGTGCTTTTTGAAGATATGGTGCATGAAGCGCCGTGTACTTTTGCATAGTGGCCATGTCGGCACAACTGTACTGAAAAGAATAAGAAATGCCATCGCTTTCGTCCTGGAGCAAAACTTTTGCAATACGATTGTCCAAAAACAAGCCAGTTGCCATTACCTCGGGAATATGGACTTCCTGCATCCATTGCAGCCAGTCATTGTGGACATCGAGGTCGATTTTTACAGTTACGTTGTAGAGTATCATTAGATTATCGGATTATCAGAAGACAGATTTTCAGCTTCAGGTTTATTATTATTAATTTTGTCAATTGTTATACAGCAGCTCATCAGATACAGGAATGTCATTTTATCTCAAAAATAATCTAATAATCTGATAATCTGAATTCTGACAATCTTTACAAAAATCGCTCCAGCTCCGTTTCAGCTTCTTCCCATTCCTCCATCGCCAGTTCCAGTTCTTTTTTGTTGGATTCGTAATCTTTTAACGCTTTATTGTATTCGGCTGTTCCAAATTTCTCGGTAATGCCCATAATTATTTCCAATTTGGATTGCTCTTCCTCTATGCGTTTGATTTTCTTTTCGGCATTCTGAATATTTTTCCTGATGCGTTTTACCTGTTCCTGATTTTCATCCGAATTGGAATCGGGCTTCGCATGATGTTCTTTATTGACCAACATATTATTGAGTGCTGATTTACCCAAACTTACATCGCGCAGCGAACCATATTGACGTTTTTCGAGGAAGTATTGTAAATCGCCCAAATAAGTTACCAATTTCCTGTTGGCAAATTCTATTACTTTATCAGTCATTCCGTCAAGGAAGTCACGGTCGTGCGATACCACAATGAGGGTTCCGTCATAATCGAACAGTGCCTGTTTTAGAATGGCTTTCGAGAGCATATCCAAGTGATTGGTAGGTTCGTCCATCACTAAAAGGTTAATCGGGTGCAGCAGCATGCAGGCCATAGCCAAACGTGCGCGCTCACCACCGGAGAGTACCGAAACCTTTTTATCTACATCTTCGCCACGGAACAGAAAAGAACCCAGTATATTTCTCAACTTTGGTCTTAGTTCGAAAGGCGAGTTTTTCTCCATCGTTTCCAAAACCGTAATTTTAGGATCCAAAGCCTCGGCCTGATTCTGCGCATAATAACCCAAAAATACATTGTGCCCCAGTTCTACAATTCCGTTCGAGGGCTGAATATCTCCAACAATCAATTTTATAAGTGTGGATTTCCCCTCACCATTTTTACCCATAAAGGCAATGCGTTCACCTCGAATGACCTGAAAATCGATATTATCCAAAATGGTACTTTCTCCGTACTTTTTAGTCATATCCTTCACATTTACAGACACCTCACCAGAACGAGGTGAAGGTTGAAACTCGAAACGCATGCGGCTGCTGTCGGTCGTTTCCATTTCGATGCGTTCCATACGGTCTAATTCCTTGATGAGTGATTGAGCCATCTTTGCCTTACTGGCCTTTGCCCGAAATTTATCGACCAAGGCTTCTTTGCGTGCAATTTCCTTCTGTTGACTATCGAATGAGCTTTGCAGCTGCGCCTGACGCTCGGAACGCAATTCGAGATATCTAGAATAATTGGCTTTGTAGTCGTGTACTTTTCCAAGTTCTATTTCGACTGTACGTTTTGTAACATTATCAAGAAAGGTTTTATCGTGAGAGATAACCACAACAGCACCTTCATAGGGCTGTAAAAAGTTTTCGAGCCAGATGATAGATTCAATATCGAGGTGATTGGTAGGTTCATCGAGCAACAATAGTTTTGGACGTTTCAATAGCATTTTAGCCAATTCGATCCTCATTTGCCATCCACCCGAAAACTCAGTTGTCTGTCTAGCGAAATCAGTAACTTTAAAGCCAAGACCCATCAGAATTTTTTCGCACTCAACACGCATGGCATCACCGCCAATATCAGCAAGTTTGTCGTTCAACTCTGTCATTTCATGTATGAGATCCATGTAGGCATCACTTTCATAATCTGTTCTTTCTGAAAGTTCCAATTCCACTTCTGCCAATCTATTCTCTGCTTGAAGCACCTCATCGAATGCCGACATTGCTTCCTCTAGTACTGTTTTGCCCTTGGGCAAAAACATGTCCTGATGCAAAAATCCAATGGTCGTGTTGCTCGGATAGGCAATATTACCTTCTGTAGGAGTTGACTGTCCAGAGATAATTTTTAAAAGTGTAGATTTACCCGCGCCATTTCTGCCTGTAAGACCTATTCTATCTTTCTCCTGAATGGTAAATGAAACACGGTCGAGCACTCTGCGGTCGCCATATTGTACATATATATTGTTTATGTTAATCATAACCAGATTTTGTTTTTCGCAAAGTTATGATTTTATTGCCAAAAATTCAAATTATAGGCAGATTCCAAAAATAAAGTAAGCTGCCCTAAATTTAATATACGTTAATTTAAATAATAATCAATAAGTTTTCATGAATATTTATAACATCTGACTTGCAAAATCATTTTTTTTCCTAAATTCGCAAGTACTGTAGCTTAAAACCATAAAAAACTAATTTGTCTAAGGTATGAACGATGAAAAAATCAGCTTGGAATTAAGTGTCGATGATGTGAATATCATCCTAAAAGCCTTAGGCACTATGCCTTTTAATCAGGTTTATGAGTTAATTGGCAGCATTCATCAGCAAGCAAATAAACAGTTGTTTGACAATGATAGCATCCAAAACAGCAAAGACCTTCAAATTAGAAACGATTAGTACTTTCAAATACAAATTACCTGTTTTAAGAAAACTCGACCCAACAACCACACATGGCCAATAAACCGCTTCAAATACACAAAGAAACTCCCGCTCACAAAAGTATGGATTTTTTCTTCCTGAGGGAAGAGGGAATCAAGCTTGTTCAACAACTGGCCGGACAAATATGGACCGATTACAACCCCCACGACCCGGGTGTTACCATTTTAGAACAGCTATGTTATGCACTTGCCGACCTGGGATTCAGAACCGATTTTAAAATTCAGGATCTGCTAAATGCCCGATCTCGACAGCAGCGACAGGCCTTGAATGGCACTTTTTTCGATGCTTCTGAAATCTTACCAACCAATCCGGTTAGCCTGATTGATTACAGAAAACTCATTATAGACCATATCGTATCTGTTAAAAATGCCTGGATTGAACCCGTTTTTGACAACTTGCAAGGGATAAAAGGACTTTACAGAATTTTACTTCAAGTGGATGAAAATGCCCGCAGTAAAAAAGATATTGAAAGAATCAAAGCCGAAGTTTTTGCATTATTCAACGAACACAGAAATTTATGCGAGGACATTGAAAGTATTGACATTCTGAATGTTGACAAAATCACCATCTATGCAGATCTCGATATCAGTTCTGATATTGTGGCCGAAGAAGTACTGGCTGAAGTGATTTTTAAATTGGAGGAACACCTCAATCCTTCCATTCGTTATTACAACATAGAAGAATTAATTGAAGAAGGTTACGATGTCGATGAAATTTTCAACGGGCCGGTACCTGTGCACGGCATCATTAAAACTGAGGATCTAAGGCCGATGCGGCAGGAAGTTTACATATCAAAAATTGTTGAAATCCTCTCCGGCATTAACGGTGTACGCCGAATTAACTATTTCAAGGTTGAAAAGGACGGTTTCCCTGTCGAAGGTGATGTGATCTTGATTGCAGACAAAACCTATCCCATACTTGATATGGACACCATTGATGAAAAATGGAAAAAACAACCATATCCCATTCGTTTTCAACGTGGTAATTTAAATTATGAACTAGACCTAAACACAGCAAACCAATTGCTCTATTCATTGTACGCCCGTTACAAAAAGGGTTATCAGATGAAGATGCTCTACAATGAAAAAGACTATCCTTCTGTTCTGAAACTTGACGATATACCAAAATACTATTCCATACAAAATAGTTTCCCGGGCACCTATGGACTCAGTAAATACGGATTACCGAACAATATAAGGGCTACCCGTGAAAGAGTGGCCATGATAAAACAGCTACGTGGCTATCTTGTTTTTTTTGAACAGATGATGTCGAATTATCTGGCGCAGCTATCGAATATCAAATCTTTCTTCTCATTGGACGAGACGCTGACCAAAACATATTTCAGTCAGGTGGCTGACGATATACACGGGCTTGAGGAAATCATTAATTTTAAGGATATAGAAAGCTTCAAAATTAAACTTGAGGAGCTTATGTCTGAATTCGACCCTTTTCTTGACAGAAGAAATAGGGTTCTTGATCATTTACTTGCAAGATTTGGCGAACAGTTTACCACCGATTTTCTTGTCAGAGTAAGTCAGTATGTCGGTTTTGACAATGAACAGTCGAAAAAAGTACCTGAACAAGAACTAATCGAAGCTAAAATCGAATTTCTTAAAAATTATGTTCACATCAGCCGCAACCGTAGCAAAGGATTCAATTACCTGGCATTGTACTACGTTATAAATCAACAAGAACTGGCCTGGGCTGAGCTATTCGAGGATTTGATCAAGCAATATCAGACAGAGGATGAAAGAGAAATTATTCGTCAGCAGTTCCTGAAATTGAGAAATAATTACCCACTGAGGGAACATCAGGGCGATTTTTTCAGCATGGTACTTCGCTACAAATCGACTGCAGATGTGGCAATGGTACAAAATAAAAAACTTTTAACAGATTTAGATATTCCAGAACTGACTGCTGAAAAGTTAAAAGAAATAAATTTGAACTTCAGTAAAAAAGCCAAAGAAGTACTTGCTAAGGAAGTTATGGGGCTCGAAAAAAGAATCTGCCTCTTGTTAAATATTCATCAGCATGGCAATGAGTCGCTGATGAGGGTTTTTGAAAACAGCGATGATTTTGATGGTATAGAAGCACTCGATGCACTGCTCAGTATTGCCTCCCCTGCCCTAGCGGAGGGTTATCTCGACCTAGAAGCCGAACTTGATAAGTTGAAAGATATTACCGAAAATGAAAGTGAAAATGTAGCAGAAGATGAAAAAAATGATGATTTTGTTGAAGTGCCTGAAGATGAAGACAATGCCAATGACGAGAATTTTGTTGAATTGCCCGAAGATGACGAAAATTTAGAACAAAAACTGCTTCAGGAGCCTGAAGAAACACTGGATTATCATAGCCGCTTTGTATTTCGTGCCGAGGGAATGGACCATCTTTTGTTAGACTTATTGTCTAACGGAGTTTTTAGTCACAATTATATCATCCTACCTTATCAAAAGAATGGAGAAACTTCATTTTCGATTTATTACCGCGGAAATAAAAAACTTGGCTGTGTAAAAGTAAGGGAGTGCAGTACTAGACTGGCTGCTCGAAATGAAATAGGCCGAATTATAAAATATCTGAATTTTGTGAACCGCCTGAGTGAAGGGATTCATACAGTGGAGCACATATTGCTTCGTCCGCAGGCACAGGACAGACATGGTTTCCGTCTCATAAATGACCAGGACAGAATATTGCTTGAAAGTTATGAATTGGGCTCTTTCGAGGATCAACGCTTCATCATCAATCAACTCGACCTAACAGCCGCTCGAAAAGATAATTATGAAATAATTGCTGATCAAAATGGCTCTTTCCATTTAATTCTCAAAGACTTTGACCTAAAGATAGCAAAATGTCCCGAAACCTTCTTTACCATGGAAGGCGCTCAGGAAAAAATGGATGACATTATTGATTATATTAACAGTTTCAGAAAAAGTAGCATTGCTTTGCAAAATAATATTTCATATTTTGTTGAAGAACGCAAAGATGCAAATGTCAATCACGATTTTTATTCCCTTGCTATTTCAGTGATTATGCCTACATGGCCCTCACGTTTTCAAAATTCCGATTTCAGAAATCTGCTTTGTAATATTTTCTGTGTCAATGCTCCTGTACATTTGGACATCAATTTCTATTGGCTGGAATTTTCTGAAATGCAGGGGTTTGAAAAGGTCTATTTCGACTGGCTGGAGGAAAGAAATTCACTTTATCCGCTGCAACCAGCACTCGACGACAAAGCAACAACCGTAGTTAATTACTTACAGCAGCTTAGTAAAGCTTAGTCAAAAACAAAATGGATCTGTTCACGTTTAGCAGTTATGATTAATTATAGAATATTTCTCAGTTCAGCAATTGCTATTATGGCAATGCTAAATGTACATGCCCAAGACAGTACTGTTTTAGAAAATTTTGAAGTTTTTGAAGTCAATGGTAATGTTCAGCTTACTGCTACGATAAAATCAGGTTTTACCTGTCTTGGTATCAATTTTTTAAGATTCGAAGACAGTACCTCTAGTTTTCATTCAATTGGAGAAATTTCCGGCGTTTGCGGCAGTAGTACCGAAGCCATCAGATATGACTTTAGTGACTTAAACCCTCCAAAAAATAAAACCTTGTATTACAGGATTCAAATGGGTGGCTTAGGTTATTCCAACATATTGAGCATACGCATTATTGATAGCGGGGAAGAGGCATACCTGCTCACACCTAATCCATGTATTGATAATTGTTTTATTTATTTCAAAAATGAACTAAGACAAAATAACAGGCTGAGACTTTTTAATAAAAATGGTGTGCAGCTAGCTTTAATTGAAACATTTGATAATTTCTTTGAAATTGATGTAAAAGAATTGCCCGCAGCTGTTTATATTTTCACAGTAGAAAATAGTGAAACAAAAAAGTCAAATTTTGAAGGAAAAATTACTGTACAAAAATAAAAAATACATCATACAAAAAATGAAAAAAATACTCTTTTTAATCTTCATTCTAACAAAGCTATCCGCGCAAACAGAAATTCCCAAAACAATCGAAAATTTTGACTTGTCCTTTGGTTTGGGAATGCACAATTCAAATCCCTTATTTTCAGGTTCCTTGTCTTTTAATCGAACACATGGCGTACTGAAATCCCGTAAATTAAGACTTGGTTACGGCCTACGTTATACTGCATTTGGTTCAGCTGCCGAAGTATACTATAGCAGCGCCCCTTATCGAATTACGAAAAATCCAGATAAAGTCGATAGCCTAGTAATCAGAAAACCGCTATCCATGAGCTTAAATGCCTCGCTACATATTGAATACATAATCATTCCAAGATTAAAAGTAGGTTTCGATATTGATGCGATTGGCATAGGTTTTGGTGCACTAAAAAAGGATAACAATTTTATTTCATCGAACAACAATGGACAATTTGAAATGACTCCCTTTGCAAAACCTACAGTACTCAACGCCTTATTAATAGGTGATAGAGACTGGGGGCAATTGGGTTCGGAATTCTATGCAGCTTTTGCAATTATCCCAGACAAACTATGGGTGAGAGCCGGGATGAATTTTACTTTCTCTGAATATACAACAAAAATTACGCTTACTGAAGATAACAATAGGTTTAGACATAAAGCCCTCATGGGATTTCTTGCGTTTAGTTTCTCTCCATTTAATTAAGCGTTCACAAACAATAACGACTTTGAATCCGAAGGCTCCGCAAAGCCAATGAAATCAAACCATTATTTACGAACATTTTCTTACCAAATAAAATTAAAATATGAAAAGTCTTCTTTTATTTCTGATCACAGTATCATTTTGTGTTACTTCGAATGCTCAAAACTCAGTAAAATTTCGCATTAAAAATGCTGGTTTTACTGTTCCGGGTTATTTCAGTAGTTTCAAAGCCTATGTAACATGGGACAAATCCAATCCAGCAGCAGCCAAATTTAGCGGAACTGTTGATGTAAACACAGTTAACACTGCAAATAATGCAAGAGATAAACATCTTAAATCTGCCGATTTTTTTGATGTTGCCAGCTATCCCAGCATGAAATTCGAATCCACATCGGTGACCTCTGTTTCATCCGACAGAATTAAAATAACCGGTAAGCTTACCATGAAGAACGTCAGCAAAACTGTAACTTTCGACACAAAGGTAAGTAGCAGCGGATCAAAAACTTTTTTTGATTCATCACTGCTCATAAACAGACTCGATTACAACATAGGCACTTCGAGCTGGACCCTGGCGAATGATTTGTACATAGATTTGCACATCGAGAAATAGGAAAATACATCGAGAAATATTTAGGGGGCTTTGGCCTCCTTTTTTATTTTAGCCAAATTTTTGCTTTAAATTAAGGATTAAATTTTAAATTTGCTTGTTGTTAAAAATTACTGTAAACTACCTAAATCATTATAGTTCAGGCTTTTTCAAACAGCGAAATTAAAATTACAATATTCAACAAAACTGTCAATTTAAAATTATGGAAACTAAGGAATTAAAGCAGGTACTTAACGGCGGCGAATTTCTCGTCAATGAAGCTGACCCTCAATACATGTTTATTATGGACGACATGACTGAGGAGCAGAATATGGTACTGAATATGGTCCGTGAATATATCGATAAAGAAGTTTTGCCTCATGCTGCCCAAATAGAAAAGCTCGATATTGAACTTACCAAAAATTTACTCCGCAAAGCTGGTGAACTTGGTATTTTAGGTACCTCATTTCCTGAAGAATATGGCGGATTTATGCAGGATTTCGAAACCAATATGGCGATTACCGAGTATTTTTCCAAAACACGCTCATTCTCTCTTTCATACGGTGCTCACACAGGGATAGGTATGTTGCCAATTCTCTACTTTGGAACTGAGGAACAAAAACAAAAATACCTTCCTTCGCTAGTAGCAGGTGAAAAATTTGCCGCTTACTGTTTGACCGAACCTGGTTCAGGATCAGATGCTTTAGCGGCTAAAACCAAGGCAATTTTATCTGAAGATGGAAAGCATTATGTACTGGATGGCCAAAAAATGTGGATTACCAATGCCGGATTTGCTGATGTTTTTGTTGTTTTTGCACAAATTGACGGCGATAAATTTACAGGCTTTATTGTAGAACGTACATGGGATGGTGTAAGCTTTGGGGCCGAAGAAGCTAAAATGGGTATTAAAGGCTCATCAACCCGTCAAGTTTTCTTCGAAAACGTAAAAGTCCCTGCCGAAAATGTATTGGGAGAAATCGGAAAAGGTCACAAAATTGCTTTCAATATTTTGAACATCGGCCGTATTAAATTGGCTGCTGGCGTTTTGGGCGGCTCTAAGCTTATAATAGACCATTCTATTCAATATGCCAACGAGCGCAAGCAATTTGGCGTTGCTATCTCAAGTTTTGGTGCTATTAAACACAAATTGGCAGAGCAGGCAATCCGTACCTGGGCTACTGAAGCTGCCATGCACCGTGCAAGCCGGGCTATCGACCACGAAGAAAAAAGATTGAAAGATTCCGGTAAAACTTTGGCCGAATCCTTATTGGGGGCAGCCGAAGAGTATGCCATTGAATGTGCGCTGCTCAAAGTTATGGGTTCTGAATGTCTGGATTTTGTAGCGGATGAAGGTGTCCAGATTTATGGTGGCATGGGTTACTCCGAAGAGGCTCCAATGGCAGGCGCTTACCGCGACAGCCGTATCAACCGTATTTTTGAGGGCACCAACGAGATCAATCGCATGTTGAGTGTTGATATGCTCTTGAAAAAAGCCATGCGTGGTCAAATCGACCTTATGTCGCCAGCTATGGCCATCCAAAAAGAAATGACATCGATGCCGGCATTTGGTGCTGGAGACACAGGACTTTTAGGTACTGAAATGGATTATGTGCGTAACATGAAAAAATGTTTCCTTGCTGTAGCAGGCCTTACGGTACAAAACCTGATGATGGAGCTGCAAAAAGAACAGGAAATACTCATGAACCTGTCCGATATGATGTCTGAAATTTACCTTTGCGAGTCGGCGATTCTTCGTACCAAAAAACTTGCTATAGTAAAAGGTGAAGGCTTCATTGGCGATCGTATTGCTATGACTCAGGTCTTTATCAATGATTCAATTGAGCGCATGGCTGTTTCTGCCAAAAATGTTGCAGCTGCCTGGGCAGAGGGAGATACATTGCGTATGCTGATGCTCGCTATCAAGCGCTACACCAAACATGAATTTGTCAACACTAAAAATCTGCGCCGTCAGGTAGCCGATACTATGTTGGCAGCTGGTTGTTTCTGCTTTAATGATTAACTCAATAAATATTCGCAAAAGCTGCCCAGAAAATGGGCAGCTTTTTCGAATTTATATCAAAACTGTTGACCTGTTTTTTTGTTCTTTTTAGATTAACTATAACTAATACTTAAGGATAGTATCAGCTCGGTAAGATTTTATAAGGTATTGTCAACAATACAAAAATTTACTCAGAAATATTATTTTTACATCCTAATAAGCATTACAAAACAAGATATGAAATTTTACAACATCAGCAAACTGCTTGGAATTACTTTGCTTCTCGCATTGTCATCGGGCTGTAAGACAAACCAGAAAATGAGCTACAAGTACAATTACGAAACTGTTGAAAACGATCCATTGGGTACCAAAATTTATACCCTTAAAAATGGATTGAAAGTTTATATGAGCGTTTACAAGGATGCTCCAAGAATTCAGACCTATGTTGCTACCCGCGCAGGTTCAAAGAATGACCCTGCTGATGCTACAGGTTTGGCGCATTATCTTGAACACATGCTTTTCAAGGGAAGCAGCAAAATAGGTGCGCTCGACTGGGAAAAAGAAAAAGTGTTGCTCAAGGAAATTTCTGATTTGTACGAACAGCATTTCAAAGCAAATCCGGAAGAAAGAAAAAAAATCTATGAAAAAATTGATGCCATTTCATTCCAGGCTGCAAAATTGGTTGCATCGAACGAATATGACAAAATGATTTCATCGCTTGGCGCTAAAGGAACCAACGCTTATACCTCACTCGACCAGACTGTTTATGTGAACGATATTCCCAGCAATGAACTGGATAGATGGCTCAAGGTTGAATCGGAACGTTTCGGCGAACTGGTCCTGCGTCTTTTCCACACAGAGCTGGAAACTGTTTACGAGGAGTTTAATATCGGACAGAACAGTGATGGAAGAAAGGTTTTTCAAGCTTTTATGAGTGGATTGCTGCCACAACATCCTTATGGCACTCAAACAACCATTGGTACAGGAGAGCATTTGAAAAGACCTTCTATGGTGAAAATCCATCAGTATTTCCAGAATTATTATGTGCCAAATAATATGGCGATTGTGCTTGCTGGCGATTTCGATCCAGACAAGGCAGTAGAAATGATTGAAAAATATTTTGGCAGCTACAAAACAAAAGAACTTCCAAAATTTGAAGTTAAATCACAACCCGAGATTAAAGAACCTGTCGTTAAAGAAGTTTTTGGCATTGAAAAATCGGTGGTAGACATGGGCTGGCGCCTGCAGGGTGCGGGTAGCGAAGAGGCTATGCTTGGTGAATTGGTTTCTAATATCTTATCGAATGACAAGGCCGGATTGGTCGATATCAATCTGGTTCAAAAACAGTTGGTTGGTGCCGACAGTTATACTTTCTGCTGGTCGGCCAACGATTTTTCTTTCTTCGGTTTTTACGCGATACCTCGCCCCGGTCAGAAACTTGAGGAACTAAAAGACCTTTTTCTTGTCGAACTCGACAAAGTACGCAAAGGAGAATTTCCCGACTGGATGATTGAGGCAGTTGTTACTGACCTGGAATATAAAATGCAAAAATCGCTCGAGAACAATCAGGGTCGTGCCCAAATGATGCTTTCTTCTTTCATCGCCAATCAAAAATGGGCCAATGCTGTATCGAAATACCGTAAGATGCGCGCAGTAACCAAAGAACAGGTGATGGAATTTGTTGACAAACACCTAAAAACCAATAATTTCGCAGTGGTTTATAAGCGCGAGGGCCAAGACAAGGATATTATGAAGGTTGAAAAACCAAAAATTACTCCGGTTGAACCTCCAAAGGACACCATATCGACCTACAGAACTGATTTCGAAAAAATACAGTCGCCAAGAACCTCACCTGTTTTTGTCGATTTCAAAAAAAGTATCCTAAGTCAAAATCTAAGCAATGGCGTTCGTTTAGATTATATCAAAAATGAAAATAATCAAACTTTCGAATTGAATTATGTGCTTGACATGGGATCAGATCAGGACAAGATTCTGCCAATTGCGCTGCGTTACCTCAAGTATCTGGGTACCGACAAATACAGTCCGGAACAACTACAGCAGGAATTTTTTAAATTGGGTGTTTCCTTCGATATTTTCGCAAGCAACGAGGTAACCTATGTAACACTAAGGGGCCTGGACCGTTCGATTGAAAAAGGAGTTGAACTTTTTGAGCATATTTTGGCGAATGCGGAACCAAACGCTGAAGCATTAAAAAATATGGTTGCTGAAATCAAAAAAGAACGTGCGGATGCAAAAAAGGACAAACGTCAGGTTCTACAAAATGCTATGTTTAACTATGCCCGTTACGGCAAAAGCTCTCCATTTACCGATATCCTGTCAAATGCCGAAATGGATGCCCTAACAGGACGCCAGTTGGTAAATAAGGTTACTGAACTTTGCACCTACAAGCACGATGTATTCTATTTTGGTAGTCTCGAAATGCGCGTGGTAGCTGAGACATTAAACAAGTTACATAAGATTCCGACAGAACTCAAAGACTATCCAAAACGTCCCGATTTTAAAGAACTCGATACGAAAGACAATAAAGTTGTTTTTGTATCTTTCCCGGAAATGACTCAGGCCGAGATTATGATGGTATCGAAAGGCACAGAGGGGTTCGATTTACAACAGGATATTATAAGCCAATTGTATAATGAATATTTCGGATCGGGGCTCTCTTCTGTAGTTTTTCAGGAAATTCGCGAGAAGCGCGCTTTGGCTTATTCGGCTTATGCTTTTAACACTGCGCCGAGGGACAACCGCGATGCGCATTATTTCAGAGCTTATGTCGGCACTCAGGCCGATAAAATAAAAGATGCCGTACCTGCAATGAATGAAATCGTTAACAATATGCCGATAACTCAGGACCAGATTGCAAATGCAGTAGAGGCCATCATCAAAAAAACTGAGACAGACCGTATGACCCGCGATCGAGTTTACTGGACCTACAGAGCCAATAAAAAACGCGGTTATGAAAAAGACTTACGTGAAGACAGTTATAAGTACTACACAAAATTAAGCAGCGACAAAAATGCTGTCACTGCAGAATTGAAATCCTTTCAGGAAAAAACAATCAAGGATAGAAAATATACCATTTTGGTCCTTGGCGATAAAAAACGTTTGGATATGAATTATCTGAAAAGTCTGGGCCAGTTTGAAGAACTGACAGTTGAACAGGTTTTTGGATATTAAGATTTCTAAGCCGCCTCAGGGCGGCTTTTTTATTGAATCTTAATTTGAGTTTTATTGAATTTTGTTTGACATCGATATTTTCATCTGATTCTATAAACGGGACAGTTCAAATTTTGTAATTTTGCATACAAATTATATAAAAACATGCTCGAGAACACACTCATTAGCTGCACCATTATCAGTTTTGTCTGCCTGTTTGCAGTGGTGGTATATTTTAGAATCAAGGTGCTTAAAGCCTATGGTATTCTTATTCGCAATCGCGTTCAGTTCGATATCGCACATATTTTTAATAAAAAAAGGATGGAAGAGGAAATCCTTGGTAAATATCCGGCGCACGAAAAAACAATCAGGGACTTTGCCTTTGGCATACGCTTTTCAATGAGCATGGTAACCGTTTTTATGGTTCTGATTAGCCTCTTCGCTGGAGTGCTAATGTACCTCAAATAAGCCACTGCAATGATTCAAAAAAACTATCCGCTGCAAAAGCTCAACAGTTTTGGATTGGAAGCCTATGCTAGTGAATTTGTTGAGGTTTCGAATGAAGCTGAGCTAAGAGAGATTATTGCTTTGGGCCGTGAATTAAAAATTCTTGGCGGAGGTTCCAATATTTTACTAAGCGGAGATGTAAAAACGCTATTGGTTAAAAACAATTTTAAGGGTATAGAAGTTGTCAATGAAGCCGGAGATGACATCCTGGTAAAAGCTGCAGGTGGAGAAAACTGGCACGAATTGGTATTGTGGTCTATAGAAAGAAACTTCTGCGGAATAGAAAATTTATCACTTATTCCCGGTACAGTTGGTGCAGCTCCCATTCAGAACATTGGTGCCTATGGCGTAGAGTTGAAAGATGTTTTTTATGCTCTGGAGGCTGTAGATCTGAAAAATGGAGCGATCAGGATTTTTAACAGTGAAGAATGTAAATTTGGCTATCGCGATAGTGTTTTCAAACAGGAATTGAAGGGGAAATATTTTATCAGCTCGGTTACATTTAAACTCAGTCTTAGTGCCCATTTTAAAATTGCTTATGGCGATCTGAAAACTATATTAGGCGACCATACACTAACGTTGAAAGCAGTAAGCGATGCTGTGATAAAAATAAGGACATCGAAATTGCCCAATCCGGCAGAAATAGGCAATGCAGGTTCATTTTTTAAAAATCCTGTCATTCCTATCCATCAGTTCCGCACTTTACTTGAGAAATACCCAGAGTTGCCCTCCTATCCTGCCCCATCCTCAGATATGGTTAAAATTCCCGCCGGCTGGCTCATTGAAAAGGCAGGCTGGAAAGGCTACCGAAAAGAGAACATTGGTGTGCATGAAAAACAGGCATTGGTACTGGTGAATTATGGAGGAGGAAAGGGCAGCGAAATCTATCAGCTTGCGCAAGAGATAAAAGCCGATGTATTAGAAAAGTTTGGCGTTGAGATTGAGGCTGAGGTAAATGTTTGGTGATTTTATTTTTTTGATAAACTATTCCGCTAAAATAATGTTACCTAAAAAATCTAATTTATATTGTACTTTTGCATGATGGTAAGTAATTTGATAAATTACGCTAATCTTTTGCTTTCCTAGACCATTTTCAATAATTTTATTTAAAATATCCCTAATTTTTTTTGAAACATGAAAAAGATACTTTTTGCATTATTCATAAGCATATCTGTCACTCAAGCCCAAGATTTAATTTATACCTATATTGAAACCAAAATTGGCGATCAGTCATGGATGTACAAAAATTTAGATATAACTTTTTTCAGAAATGGCGATGAAATTCCTGAAGCAAAAACAATTGAGGAATGGAAAGCACTTTCGGATGCTGGAAAACCCGCTTGGTGCTACTATCAAAATTTTCCGGATAATAACTCGAAATATGGTAAGATTTATAATTGGTATGCCGTTGCAGATCCAAGAGGCCTTGCTCCGGAAGGATGGCACATAGCATCTGAAGAAGAATGGACCATCATGGAAAAATACCTAGTAACAACACCCAAAAAAAATCTTAAACCTAACGAAAGTTGGTCGGTTTTTACTGAGTATCTCGGCGGCCTTCGCGACTATGGCGGTCCTTTCAATGGTGAATCGAGTTATAATATGTGGTGGACATCAACTGCTTTAGAAAACGAAGAAATCCGAATAATTTTATTATCGAATTCTGATAAATCCCTTACTAAATTATCCTTAAGTAAGAAGAACGGTTTTTATGTTCGCTGTATAAAAGACTGAAACCATTTTATTCAATTCCTTTTACTTAATATTTCTACCAATAATAAGGGGTAAACAGAATCATAAATGTAAACAGTTCCAAACGTCCAAGCAGCAGGTGAAAAGCAAGGAGCCTGGATTCAAAGCGTATGTTCCATCCGTTTCTAAAAATAATGATAAGCCTTACTGAAAGAGTGAATCTCTGAAAGCTTCTTCTAAACCCACATTCCCTTTTTGTGGGTTTTAGCCGTATGGTTTGCACCAAAATGAGGCAAACGTAAACATACCAGCGTCTTTTGGAGTTTCGATAATTCTTGGATTTTATTTATCGGTTGTGGGACCCGGATTCTTCGCTACAAAGAACTGCATAGCACCAATGTCTAAAAATGGTGAATGGCTTACCAAATAGGAATTATGATCTCGTCTATCGAACGAGAAGAAATTAGAATTATTTTGTGATATCTGTGTAACCCGATAGCTATCGGGTCTGTGACCATCTGTGTTGAAATTTAACGTTGTGCAGC
Source organism: Saprospira grandis DSM 2844 (assembly GCA_945888475.1). GTDB lineage: Bacteria > Bacteroidota > Bacteroidia > Chitinophagales > Saprospiraceae > Saprospira > Saprospira grandis_C. The sequence continues at coordinate 19,632 of CAMDAB010000041.1, forward strand.
GGCATTAAAATACCGCGCTCCTTCCGTATTGTTTTTTACAGTATGTCTTTGTGACCCTCTGTGTAACCCCGAAAGCTTTCGAGGGTTTGTATGCACTGTGGTAAAAAACACTTAGTGTAGCGGCATTAAAATACCGTACTCCTTCTGTATTGTTTTTCACAAAGGCTGAAGCCCATACCTCCAATCCAATGGGTAATAGCCTCCGAAGAGCTTGAAATTTTGAATCTTTTACAAATAAGGAATTTTCACCATCGGGTATGGATTTCATCATTATGAATCAGAGGAACTAAGGGGCCTGATAGAATCAGAAGTTTTTGATATCCTGTACAACAATCACAAATCATACAATACATTAGAGACAGCGATTGAAGTTTACAGACTTGACTTCAGATTTTTTTTTAAAAACCTCCTATTCCTCTGTAAAAAATAGCTAATTTTGCCGGATAAAAATAACTCAATCACTTGTACAAATTTCTCATAAAACCGCTGCTCTTCAGCATGCAGCCCGAAAAGGCGCATTACTTTGTTACCGACACACTCAGTTTTCTCTGCCGCATTCCGGGGGTTAAAACTATGCTGAAAAGCCTGTACAGCATTGAGGATAAAAGGCTCGAGCGTGAACTTTTCGGTCTGAAGTTTAAAAATCCTGTGGGCCTAGCTGCCGGTTTCGATAAAGATGCTCGTTGGATTGACGAACTCTCCTGTTTTGGTTTCGGATTCATAGAAATTGGCACTCTAACCCCCAAGGCACAGCCCGGCAATGCCAAACCACGCCTTTTTCGCATCACTGCCGATGAAAGCCTCATCAACCGTATGGGTTTTAACAACCTTGGCGCAGCTGCAGCCATCGATAGATTGAAGAAAAGAAAATCGAATTTGATTATCGGCGGCAATATTGGAAAAAATACTGCGACGCCAAATGAGGAGGCAAAACAGGATTATATCGACTGTTTCGAAACCCTGCACGACTATGTCGATTATTTTGTGGTCAATGTCAGTTGCCCAAATGTTGGCGATATGACCAAGTTGCAGGATACTGCTTTTTTGCTCGATCTTTTGAGCGATTTAAAACAGCGCAATGCATCCAAATCAAAACCAAAACCCATCCTGCTGAAAATTGCACCCGATCTGAACAATGCACAATTGGATGAGGTCATTGATATTGTAAAAGAGACAAAAATCGACGGCATTATTGCCAGCAATACAAGCACAACCCGTTCTGGTCTAAAAACAGATGCCGAAAAACTCAAAGCTATCGGAAACGGCGGACTAAGCGGCAAAGCTATCAGCAATCGTTCAACCGAAGTTATCCGCTATCTGGCAGAAAAATCGGGCAAGGCTTTTCCCATCATTGGGGTGGGTGGCATACACAGCGCCGAAGATGCATTAGAAAAACTAGCAGCCGGAGCAGATCTATTGCAGGTTTATACGGGTTTTGTGTATGAGGGTCCGGGACTGGCGAAGCGGATAAATAAGGAGATTTTGAGGGGGTAATTTTATTTTAAAATTTTCAATGTGCAAAATATTTAATATACGGTCTTTATTGGATTTTATAATTTCTTGCTGTATATTTCACCTGATTTTTAAAAAAATTCCACAAAATTAAAACCTATGAAAATAAAAAAACTGCTCCCGGAAGACGTAAAAGGTAATCTATTAGGATTTAAGGACTATCGTAAAGTTATAAAACCTGCCTTGAAAGCTATGCTTACACAACATGCAAGTCAGGAAACATCTACCCGCTTTATCTCAGGTTTTTGCAAGAAAAAACTTATGGGATGAAAAACTTCGTGAGACTAAAAATTCTAATTTTACTTTCAATAAATTTATTAGCAACCTTCTTTCAAAATTTACACTAAAAGACTTAATAGCAGATTATTAAATATGTACTCAAAAACGCTATTTTTTTTACTTGCAGTTCCGTTTATTCTCAATGCACAACCTAATAAACTCTTTACTAATATAGAAGAGGCGTTGAAGTCGCCGCAGGATGTTTTCCAACTTGAGTTGATAAATATGAACCTAGAGACTGTCCCTAAAGAGGTTTTTCTTTTTCCTAATCTTAAAGAATTAATTTTAGCAGGAAACAACCTTTCAGCACTTCCAGAAGAAATGTCAAAATTGTCAAATTTAGAATTTCTGGATTTATACAGTAACCGATTCATAAAGTTTCCTGATGTAATTTGTCGCCTACCAAGTTTACAAAAACTGAATATTGGCTTCAACTATCTAAAGAAACTTCCCCCCTGTATTTCAGAGCTAAAATTAGTTCACAGCTTGCATCTAGGTGTGAATTATTTAGGAGAATCTACTGAACTTTTTTTGCCACCATATTTGGATAGCTTAAACTTATCAAGTAACCGTTTTCAGGTTATTCCTAATGCTGTACTAAATCAGAAAAAGCTACAAATTCTTGTTTTTAGTGCTAATTACCTAAAGGAACTCCCAAAGGAATTGACGCAATTGGAAGAACTTAAGCAGTTGTACATTAACCAAATGGAACTCCATCGCCTTCCTGATGAGTTGGGAAATCTAAGCAAATTAGATGTATTGGATTTAAGCTGTATAGGGATTTCTCCAAGTTATCGTAAATTACCGGCTAATTGGAAAAACCTTAGAAATTTGAGATATTTAAATCTTTATGGTGCAAAACTCAGCCAATGGCCTAAATGGCTTTGTAGCCTACATAGCCTAAAAGTTGTTAATACAAGTGAGCCTAAGAAAGTACCAAATTGCCTAAAATCAATAGTGATCGAAAATGCTGATTTTAAATTAGACGCACTTTTAAAATTACTCAACAACAAATAAAAATATGCATAAAGAACATTTGCTGGCCGAATTAAATGCTTCGCTTAAGGAATTGGATAAATACAAACAGAATAATCCCAATTTGTTCAATTATTTGCCTGTAGAACTGAAAAACATTGTAGCAATGGCTCAAGATATGCTATTGCCTGCAAATGCAGAAACCAAAGGAACTGTAGAGAAAGAAAAACCTAAGAATAAATGCCAAGAAATGAAAGATAAATGGGCTGAAATGGCAGATAATTTCCTAACAGAGGCGAAAAGTAACTTAATAAACGGAGGGAATAAGCAAAGTTTAGAAAAATTAGCGGAAACCTACTATCAAAAATATTCCAACAAAAGTTGGTTTGATGTTAAAAAAAAGAAGTCTTACGCAATAAATTATTTTAAAGTTTCAACTATAAATAGAGAAATAACGTTCCAACGAGTAGTATTCCTTAATAATGATGGCAGCAGTATGCCCTTTTCTGAACAGGGACCTTTGTCAACAGGACCCCAATTAGCAGGAAGCCATTTTATAGGTATAGACCAAAAAGCAGAAATCAAAGTCCCTCAATCAGGCAAAGAAAATACATACATATTGGGAGGAACATACTCATATGAACTTGACTGTTTAACAGAACCGGATACTTTCATTATTAGTGATGCCAAAAGAGAAATAGAACGAATATCCTCTGTTAGAGGCGTTTATAAAAACGCAGGCAACATCGCAGATATACAAGGGAATTTATTTGTAGATGTTCAAGAATGTACCTTCACTTCGCAGTGGACTGCTATTATCAAACTTTCATTTTTGCAAGTAAGATTTTTAATTCCGAAGTGCAACCCAATTGATATCCCCTGTCCTGAATGGTAACAAAAATAAAAAAAATGAAAACACTTAAAAAATTAAAAATACTGTTACTTTTCTTTCCTATTATTTCAACCCTATCCTGTGGCGGTTGGCATAAGTATAGAAAAGCATGGGAAAAACAAACAGAAATAAAACCTATTGTCACTGAACAATATGAAAATTGTAAGGGGCAAAAAAGGTTTGTAGGAATCAGTAGTTTCAGTCAAGAATGTAGATATGAAGAAATTCACTGCTTATCGAATGACAAAGGGTTCTACCTACTCTTGGGAATAAATCCTCTTAATGATATGATTGACACTATCGTCTATCTTGATTTTATACCTAATCCAAAATTTAAAAAATTTAAAAATTATAAAAAAAGATTTGACACTAAATTGCGCGTTCAAAAATTAGAAGCATATCCCTATATCGCAGATGGAAAAGCCTTTTTTAATTTCGGGCATATTGACAGGGCTGAATTAGGTTGGGAACACCCTGTTTATATAAAAGCAGATACAATAAATGTTGAAGTAATGAGCGATAGGATTTACGGCTTTACTACATGGGGTTATATTGAAAATTGGGGAGATGGTCGAATCAGCGGCACATATCAAATGGGGCTAAAAGAAGGGGAATGGACTTATATAAATGCGCTTTGGAATGAGGACAAGAGCATAATGCAGGTCGGATCAAAAGAAATATCGACTTACAGAAAAGGATTAAAAGAAGGTGTCAGCAATGTTTATAGTTATGATGCTAAAAGGTATGATGCAAATACATGGAATGCTGATTCTATTCTTTGGTATATTAAACCTATGGATATCAAGACTTATAAAAATGGTGTTCTTGTAAAGTAAATGGGTGTTTCTTTACGGTTCTTTGGGACTACTGAAAATCACCCCCGACCTAAATGATTCCCAATTGGATGAGCTGATTGACATCGTATAAGGGTCGAAAATCAACGGCATTATTGCCACCAATACAAGCACAACCCGTTCTGGTCTAAAAACAAATGGCGAAAAACTCAAAACTATCGAAAACGGCGGACTAAGCGGCAAAGCAATCAGTTAACGTTCAACCGAAGTTATCCGCTATCTTGCAGAAAAATCGGGCAAGGCCTTTCCTATTATCGGCGTAGGCGGCATACACTCTGCCGAAGACGCTATGGAAAAACTCGCCGCCGGAGCAGATCTATTGCAGGTTTATACCGGCTTTGTGTATGAGGGTCCGGGGCTTGTGAAGGGGATAAATAAAATGTTTTTGGATAGAAAGTAAATTTAAAAAACAGATTAATAACAGCCAAAACTAACATATTTACACTTATTTTGGCTGTTATTAATCTATGTTTTGAACTTCAACTCATTACACAAAATGAAAATTTGAAACAATAAGCACCTGTATGCTGAATTTGCTCTTTATAAAACCCTTATCTACCGCCGGCAAGTCAATTAAAGCTGCTAAAAAATCTATAAATAATTAGCAAGACAAAAAATCACATTTTGATGATATTCAATTACTTATTATATTTTTACTATGATTAATAACAGCCAAAACTAATATATTTACACTTATTTTGGCTGTCATTAATCTATATTTTGAACAAAAAAATTCCCCGAAACCTATCCGTTCCGGGGAATTTAATTCAATAAAATGTTTGTAAAAACTATTCTATCATCAATACTTTACTGAAAGATTTTCCATTCTCACAGCGTAGTCTGGCAAAATAGATTCCGGATTTCAATGCTCCTTTTTCAATGATAATATCCGCTCCAGCTAAAGCATTTACCTGAACGCATAGACTTCCTTTTGAATCATAAACTGACAGGCTGTATGCTTCTCTATTATTTTTCAATCGAACAGTAGCACTATGGCTCATTGGGTTTGGATAGATTTCCATAATCGGCTCATCTGAAGCTAGATTTTCAGCGGCAGAGATTACAATAGCAGCGCAGGCAGAACAGGAAGAGAAACAGACCGCCTGCATCGATATTGACTGATTGTTGCTGGTATCAATACTGAAAAACCTATTGCCATTTTGAGCGCAGGCAGCAGGGACAGTTTCCTGAGTCACGGCATTGAAAAACTTGTACTGATAGTTTCCTTCCAAAAACCTGAGCGTTGTAGTGTAAATACTATCACCGTCTAAATCAGTCAAAGTTGCCTGCAGAGGCGACCAATCGGTCCAGCTCTGCCCTATTACTTCGCTAAGAAAATTACCGGCAACACTGGGTGAATTCACTGTTCCACCAGCTATTATAAAGTCGCGCATATCGAGGCGGAAAGTTACCTGTATTGTGTCGGTATATTGGCTGGGATTACAGACTATACAACTAGAGTAACAGACCGTTGGTAGTTCAATCTGAACATTATTCACAGTATCAATATTCAAAAAACGGTTTGTATTCAACTGACAGTCGAAAGGTACAGTTTCATCCTGCCCCCAGGCTGTTCCGTTCACAAATTTATATTCGTAAAAACCTTCTTTGAAGCGTACAGTAGCGGAATATACAGAATCACCATCAGAGTCGCTCAACAAAAACTGACCAGGCGACCAATCGGGCCAACTTTGACCTAGTACCTCGCTCTGAAAACTACCTGCAACTGAAACAGTATCGACATTGATGCCCTGGCGGATAAGGTCGCGCATGTTTATCGAAAAGGTTACTTCTACAGTATCTACCTGCAAACATGGATCACAGCTGGCATAACAAACGGGCGTTAATACAATTTGTGCATTATTGCTTGTATCGATATTGACTGAGCGGTTTTGATTCCACTGACAGGCCAAAGGAACGATTTCATCATCGCCCCAGGCAGTACCATTGATAAATTTGTACTCATAAAAACCCTCGGGCAAGCGCAAAGTGCGGCTGTAGATAAAATCTCCATCGGGATCTGTCAGCAGAATCTGTCCGGGCGACCAGTCTGTCCAACTTTGCCCAACTACCTCACTCTGAAAATTACCGGCAACGGAAACAGTATCGACCGTACCGCCATTGACAATCACATCGCGCATATTGACGGAAAAGGTTATATTGACTGTATCGGCAGATGATGCGCAGACATTGCATGTACCAAAACATACTGACGGAAGTACCGTATTCACGTTGATTGTAACAGAACGATTTCCAGCTGTGGCACAGGCGCCGGGAACAGTTTCGTCAGTGCCCCAGGCAGTACCGTTGATGAATTTGTATTCATAACTGCCGGCAGGCAAATTGAGGGTGACATTATAAATAGAGTCGCCATTTGCATCGCTCATAGCAGTTGCACTGGGATCCCAATTGGAGGGAAAACCAGCCGCAACTTGAAAATTCCCTGCTACAGATACCTGTCCGCCAACTGTCTGGGAGCTCATATTTACCTGAAAAGTAACAGGATAAAGTTGTGCTTTCATGTAAAATGAAGCCAGTAAAAAAAACAAAAGTAAACTGATTTTTTTCATAATATTTCTGAATTAATTTATGATTAAAACTGCTATTATTTAACTTCACAAAGCCAGGATCCGCCTACGGATATGACATTTTTAAGATCCAGAACTTCCTGATGATTTTCGGCTGTGAGTCCGCCTGTGGGACAAAATTTTATCTGCGGAAATACCGAAGCATAAGTTTTGAGTGCTGTAATTCCACCTGCAAGATTGCAGGGAAAAAGCTTCAAAAATCGGCA
>CAMDAB010000042.1 GCA_945888475.1 Saprospira grandis DSM 2844
TATTGAATCAATCTTTGCGTGCCGCCATAGCCTGGAATGATGCCCAGATTCACTTCTGGCTGACCAAAACGGGCTTTTTCTCCGGCAATACGCATGTGGCAACTCATTGCCAGTTCGCAACCTCCGCCCAATGCAAAACCATTCACAGCTGCGATGACAGGCTTGTGAAAACGCTCAATCAGGAAAAAGATATCATGTCCGTTCTGCGCCATTTCCAGTCCACCTTGTGCATCCAGACCATTAAATTCGCTGATATCGGCTCCAGCAACAAATGATTTTTCCCCCGATCCTGTGAGCACCACGCCCTTGAGTCCCTGAATTTTCAGCGCATCCTGTCCGAAAAATGCCCTCAAGTCATTTAGGGTATCTCTGTTCAGGGCATTCAGTGCCTTTGGCCTGTTGATGGTTAAAATTACGATTCCATCGCGGTTTTCTATTAGTAAGTTTGTGTATTGCATTTTATTTTCCTCTGTTATAGATGTTGTTAATGAATTTGGCTGCTAATTTAGTATTTTTTTTGTTTCTGTTAGAATTCTGAACTTTCTGACCGATTTTCTTCGGTTATTTTTTTAATGCTTTTACGCTTTACAATCAGTGGCCGGACTAAAGTTATCACAAAAACCAAAAAACCCAAGCCCGACAAGATGAGCGAAAGCGTCCAATAAGGTCTTGTAAAACTGAGTTCAATCTTGTGCTCTCTAGCTGGCTGGAATCCCCTCTTCTCTCAGATAATTGGAAACATTCAGCATCTGGGGATAGTAATAATTGATGGTATCGCTCCCGATGTCCTTAAAAAGATAGAGGCTATCCCCAAAAAGGTAGCCCCAGAAAAGAATCATTGTAACCACTAGCAGCAAAGCCGCCATCAGATAAACGGACTTATTAGCCAAAACCGATTCAAAAAAATCACTGACTACTTTAGGGGCTTGAATCTGCTGACTTTCAATTAAAACATCTTGCTGTTTTACTTCGGTCACTTTCGGCAGCTATTTGTCATTGTTAGTGTCGGGCATATTGTAATGTGTCCTTATGACTTTTTAGCAACGACAAAACAACTGCCTCCAAAAAATATCCGCTTGCTCTTCTTTATTTTATTTATTTCCCAATTCCAGATAAGATTTAAAAGTCCGCTTAAAATCCCTTTTTTTTCTTTATGTTCTTTCACGTTTTTGCTCAAATCCTCACTTTTTTTTGCTAAGCCAAGCCAGTAGGGAAGACATCTGAAAAGCATAATAGGTAAGGGTAAAATTGAAAAAATATAGGTAGAATATTCAATTTCATAGCCTGCTTTTTCAAGTACCTTCTTTAGGCTTTTTAAGGTATATCTTCGGTAATGGCCTGCAAATTTATCTTCATTCGACCACAACCAATTAAAAGATGGGACTGTAATGTACAATTTAGCTCCTTTTTTAAGATATACTGAGAGGGTTTTTAAAAATTCGACATCATCCTCGATATGTTCTACAACGTCAAACAATCCTGCTGATTCAATGCTTTCTTTATTAAAATCCGCATCCTGTAATGTGGCGCACATAACATTTTCCAGCCCTCTGCTTCTTGCATTAACACAACCCTGAATCCCAGGCTCAACCACAACTGTTTCTATGCCTGATTTATTTAAACCCATTGAAACAAATCCATTTCCACCTCCAATATCAAAAAAAACTTTATCTTTTGAATATTTTTTAATGGCTTCTGAGATACAAATATTTCTGTGCCGAAACCAAAAACTGTTGTCTTCTATTATAAAACAATTCTGATTACCTTCCTCAGGATATGAAACAGCGCTATTATTTTTACACAAATATATTCCATCCTTTTCGAATATATTAGTAGCGTATTCACTTAGGTTCAACTGCATTTTTTCTTCTTTTAATATATATTCTATTTACAAAAATCACTGCTCCAAAAAGTATAAAACCAACTAAACTTGATGTCCATGATAAGGCCCAATAAGGTGGTTGGAAACTAAGTTCAATTTTATGATTACCTTTTTCAAGAGGAATAGCCATTAAACCCAAATTACCAATCAAAATCTCAGTATTTTTTCCATTTACCTTCAATTTCCAGGAGGGATCAAATGGTATAGAGAGAAACAGTGCTTTAGATTTTGAAAGGGAAATACTGCCAACAATATTATTTTGGCTAAATTTCTCTATTTTTAGCGTGTCTTCTCTTAAAGCCTTAACATCGTTATTTAGTTCTTCCAAGGTATAATTGAGGTTAATTTTTGAGCTATCAAATTTTTCAAGTTTAAACTTAGAAACATCTTTATTATCTAAAACCAAGGCTTTAAGAACTGTTATTTGCCTTTGCAAATTTGGATTTGCCTTTGGGAATTTGTGAAAGCTAGATGAATCAATAAACTTGTCATAGGTAAAACCTAAAGGCAAATAATTTTCATTTTTAAGGATTTTGACATCTCCTACAGAATCAACAAATGAATATCCTGGAAAATTACTTGCATTTTGCTTGACCAAAATATACTTATTTGAAGCAATGATCTGAACTAAAGGATTTTCCTGCAAACCTTTTACCCACCTTGTTTCAGATTCAATTTTTCTGTCAATAATTCCCATATCACCAAGAAAACGAATATAGTTTTTTTGGTTAAATGACTGATAGGACATTGTACCATAATAGCCCTGAAGCTTTGCATCATTCATACTTCCGTGCATTGCGGGTCCAGACTGATAGTACTTGGAAATTCTATAAAAGCTCTTATCCTTTTCCTTTAATTTTGCAACCGCATCACGAGTGTAGTCATTATAAAAGACTTTCTGTTTATATTCTGATTTTGTAATAACTGGTCTTTCTGAGTGATAAGTATAGGAAGAAACTATCAATAATTCCAATGCCACCATTCCTAACAATGCTATTCTTGCTGTACTCCTGTAATCATTAAAACCTAAACCTGCAATAATGAAAGAATGCGCAAGAAGGAACATAATTAAAATATTTCTGAGTCCTCCGTCAATCACATTTGTACCTTGCTCTGTAATATTTGAAAATGGTATGAATATCAAACTTATCAGAAAAATCAGGGTAGCTAATAATACCCATAGATTCACTTTTCTTTTGGAATAAATTAAATCCAGGGCTTGCACTGCAACAAAGATAAAGGCAATGCTAAAAAACAAACAAAATGTTCTGTAATAATCTCCTGCAAAAAGCCAAAAAGCGTATCTGAAGTAAGGGAAAACAACAGGTATTACAGCCAATAAAAGGCCTATGATGTATAGTATCCTTTTTCTTCCAGAACTAAGCGCGATGGCCTGAGGTATTAGCAGTAAAGTAAATAATCCTGAATACAGCGCAGGAGCTTCGAGATAATTATACCAGCCGGTAAAATTATTAGCATTCATACTACCTTGTGCTGTGTTGACTGTGTGAAAATTTGCATCCCCTACCAAATCATTGGCAAAAAGTCTGGCGATTGCTGTAAGATTATGTTTCTGCTCTGCAAGAGATAAAGGCGACTGTGAACTCAAAGTTGAGAAAAAAGATGCTTCGCCAGATACGCGTGCACTATTCAACATTTGATCAACACTGCTAACAAGCATAACCATACCCATTAATACGCCTACAACACCCAAAGCAAGCATCAAAAAATAAGTTGGGAAATATTTTTTAATGTCTGAACCATACTCATCAATTATACGCATTGTACTGTAGATGAATATCAAAATTACGGCTAAATATAGATAAAATGGTGAATAAAATGCAAACAAAAAAACAACCAAGGAAAATAACCACCACCTATTTTTTTGAAACAATAATTCGAAAGAATATAATAATAATGCAAAATAAAAACCTTGTGTTGTAAAATCATACCACCCACTACCAATAACTAAAAAACCAGAAAAAGAGAATGCTAAAGCCCCGATTATAGAGCTATTGTAAGTACATTTAAGCATTTTAAGAAACGAAAAATAAGTTACGCCTGCTAAAAATAATTTTAGCAATTCGATCCAAACAATAGCATAGGCTAAATTATCTTTTCCAATAGCATACAAAATCCAATTGAAAGGATCTCCAATACTGTAAGGCAATATATTTTGCCCCATTCCCTCACTGAATGACCATTTTGGCAACCCTTCTTCCCTTAAATACTGTGAAATGTAGTAATGCCTTGGATAATAAAAATTAACGGTATCACTTCCAATATCCTTAAACAAGAATAACCTGTCACCAAAAAGGAATGAACCAAACAAAATGAATAAAATGAGTAGCAATAAAGCTCCCAGCAGAAAAACGGATTTTTTCCCCAGTACCGCTTCAAAAAAATCAACCACTACCGTAGGTTGTAAATTCACCTTTTTATCAGTATTTTCGGTTGTTGACTTTTCCTGATTATTAGCAGCGGAATTATTTTTGGATTGCTTCTTGGCCATGATTATTTAGATTTCTTTGTAGTATTAAGACTGTAAAATTAATGCAGTTAAGCTTAAAATACATGGATTTTATTTTGAATAAAAATATTCAATTTCAGTACATATTTTGTCTATGTCTGATCTTTCTAATTCATAATACATCGGTAACCTGAGCAGGGTATCCGAATAAAAATCAACCATTGGCAATACGCTACCATCATGTTTGTCAGCATAATAGGGACTTTTATGCAAACTGATATAGTGGAAAACAGCGTTGATCTGTTTTGATTTGAGATGAGCAATTAACGCTGTCCTTTCCTCTAAATTCTTACAAATAATGTAAAACATGTGGGCATTATTGCTTGAATTTTGAGGACAAAATGGAAGTCTTATTTTATTGCTTTGTTCAAGTTGCTGAAGTTTTTCAAAGTAATATTGCCAATTAGCCAGTCTTTTTTGCTGAATATCCTCCATACACTCCAATTGTGCATACAAAAAGGCTGCAATAATATCGGATGGAAGGAAGGAGCTGCCGATATCAACCCAACCATATTTATCAATTTCACCTCTGAAAAATGCCGACCTATTTGTACCCTTTTCCCAGATAATTTCGGCACGGGCCGCAAATCTTTCATCATTGATGGCAAGCATCCCCCCTTCTCCTGAAATTATATTTTTGGTTTCGTGAAAACTGAAAGCTGCCAGATGTCCGATTGAGCCCAAAGGTTTTTTTGTGCCGTCTTTCGAAGTATAATATACATCTATTGATTGGGCAGCATCTTCTATTACAAAAAGATTATACTTGGCAGCGAGTTCCATAATAAGATCCATATCGCATGCAAAACCAGCATAATGTACAGGCACAATTGCCTTGGTCTTCGAAGTTATAAGCGATTCTATCTGATTTTCATTTATACCTGGATGTGCTGTATTACTGTCGGCAAAAATAATTTTTGCACCTCTCAAAACAAAGGCATTTGCAGTACTTACAAAAGTATAAGATGTCATAATCACCTCGTCTCCGGGTTGAATGTCTATCAAAATGGCTGCCATCTCCAAGGCGTCAGTACAGGATGTTGTCAACAGACATTTATGAAAGCCATATTTATTTTGAAAAAACTCTTGACAAAGCTGTGTGTATTTTCCATTGCCAGAAATTTTACAAGATTTGACAGCATCTTCGATATAATTGGTTTCATTACCCGTAAGATAGGGTTTGTTAAAAGCTATGTTCATAAACTACAGTATGTTAAACGATTTTAAATAATCGATGTCTAATTTGTGACTTTGATGAAGATATGAGTACAAAATAAATAAAGGGACGCAAGAAATTGCATCCCTTTGCTATATTTTCTAAAAAAATTAAAACTTATAGCATCTTTTATTGACAGTAAGAATATCAATCTCATATATAGTACTCGAATGCGTATTTTTTCTTCTGAAATAAAAACCAACATAAAAAATATTTGCCGCATAGACTGAATTTATTCAGACTGTAATACAGCAAGGCCAAATCCTGTTTTTCCATAACCATTACCATTATAAAGCATGTATGTAGTATTATTCATTGTAAAAACTGAAGGGTAACATATCATTTCACTGTCCCAACCTGATTCAGAAACGTCAATACCTACTTTATTGTCCATTCGAATCCAGTCAATATTATTTTTAGATTCTGCGTAACCAATCCGATAGCTAGATATTTCGTTGCACCCTCTGTATGAATACCACATCTTATAACAATCTTTTTCTTTGATAACCCAAGGTTTTGATATTGCGTATTCATTTGCGTGAAATAGGGGGATATGAATTTTATTTTTTCTATCCCAAATAATTAAATCTAAACTCTCGGCATATTTGATTACATGCTTCATTTCACTCTGGTCTTTACCCCAGGATAAATTTGATCCATACCACATTTTGTAAATCCCATTCTCATACAATATTGATGGGTAAGAAATACTATATGGGTCTTCTATACTTCTATCTAATAATGGAGCAAGACTATATTTTCTAAATTCTCCATATATGTTATCAGAAATTGCTAGTCCTATGCTATTCAACCAAGGTACTGTTACCTTTAGATTCCAACCCAGGTAAAATATATAAAATTTATTGTCCTTTTCAATGAAGTAACCCATGGCTGCTCCAGAGTCATCAAACGTACCAAGAGGGCCAGGACCTAGAACTGGAAAATCAGATATTTTTAATATTTTAAAATTGTTTATGAAATCAATATCTGTATATCCAATGTGGGACACGTTGTTTGCATTTCTACAAGTAAAAAAAACTCTTACTATACCCTTTTCATTGTTCAAAATGTAAGGCACTGGATTTGCTGCATGAGAATTCATCCATTCAAAATTTTGAACTGGACAAAACAAATTCCCTATTTTTTCCCAAGTCATGTTTCAATGTCTTTTATCAACGCGTATTTGACGATATTCTTTAACACTTTCTGTAATAACCGAATCATAACCTAATAGCATACTAAGATAGTCATCTTCAGAATATTTTCCCTGCAAAAAAGCAGGCAAATTAATTTGTTGTGAAATTATAGGTTTTGTGTACTGGTTATTTATACCCCGACGAATTTTTTTTTCTGAATTATTATATCCAGCCTTATGAAAAACCATACTATTAAACAAAACAGCAGAACCAGCTTTAGCGTTAATTTGGATAGAATGATTTTCCATGTATTCAATTGAAGGCGCATATTCAAATCGATGCGAGAATGGCAGAAAAAACGTTCCTCCAGTTTCATGATTAAAATCATCTAAACAATAAAATATATTACATGCTAAAGGTTCACTCGATGTCCAATTTTGGTAAGGTAAATCTCTATGCCAAGAACTTTGATGATGTTCTTTAGAAGGCATATTTATAACTCCATTCTGTAAATGTAAAATATAAAATTTTCCTAAAATTTTATCAATGTAATGTGTTAAATCTCTACGAGAAGCTAATTTTATAAATAAATCTGAGTAAGCCAAAGGTGCTCTTACCAAATTCTCTTCATTTATTTTTTTTAGATTTTCAATTCCAATTTCTTCTATTTGTATCTGATATATTTTATCAAGTTCTAATGTAAGTTCTAAAATTTCAGACTCAGGAATAATATTTTCTATAACAGTATAACCTAAGTTATAGAATTCCTCAAGATGTAAATCTTGAGATGATTCAACATTTTTTAAATTTAATATTCCGTAAGATTTCATTCTAATTTTTTTTTGATAGCTCAAAATACATTACCAATGATTTTTCATTTTTTAAATTTGCTAATTGCATCAAGTGGAATGGCAATAACGAAATCTCATTTAGTAAAATATTAAGGTATGTTGGAAAAACAGTTTTGTATTTAACCACACGATTGCCAGTATATACAGTCTTTTCAATGTTATTTTTGTCTAATATCGAAGATTCATTTTTTTTAACAATTCTATTACTTAAACTAAGTAATAAATTTGATACGGGATAATTTAAACCACATTTGTAATCTACATTAAGCCCATTGTCTTTTGCTAGTTCTGCTATATCATTGAATGTATATCTTTTCACATGCCCAGCGATTTCATCTTCAATCCCCCAAGCAGACATATTAGAAGGAACAAGAAATATTAATTTCCCTTCATTACTTATTGAATTTATAGCATTTTGAATAAATATTTTTAACTCATTGTTGGCTAAGTGTTCAAGAACCATAGAAGAGATAACAAAATCAAATTCCTTGAAGTTTGATGTATTAAAATCTTTATTGTGAACTATATAATTACCATTTTCTATCCATTTTTGATTAAGGGTTTTATTGTTTTCACATGCTGATTCATTAAGATCAATACCTTGTCCTACATAACCAATTTTTAATAGTAAATTAGATAAATGTCCATTTCCAGATCCAATCTCAAGAAATTTTTTACCCTTACTTATATTCTTAAGCAGCCGATTTCTAATAAAAATAAACTGCAATATTGTCCCAGGAGCTAATCCTTTTATCATAACACATTAATTATTTCGTCAATTATAAACTTTGGTCTATTTTTCGTTTGCTCAAAAGTTTTTCCCAAATATATTCCCAATACACCAATTCCTGTTAAAATAACTCCTGTAGAAAATAAAATAACTATAATCGTGCTAGCCCATCCAGATAAAAACCCCCTTGTGAGGTACAAAATTATAATTACTAATATTAGTAAAAAAGTAATAGAAGATATAAAAAGACCAATATTCACGAATATCCTCAAAAGCTTATCAGATTGTGAGGTAATACCATCAATTGCATGTTTCAATAATTTTTTTAGCGTATAGCTACTCTTCCCTTCAAATCTTTCATTATGTTCAATTTTGATATAACAATGTTTAAAACCCATCCACCTCAATACCATAAGATAATGCCTATGATAATCATTATAACTTTTGAATGCATTTGCTACTTTTCTTGTTATCATACTATAAGCCCCAATATTATTGTCAGACTTAATAGATTTATTTTCTATTAGATAATTAAAAATGTAATTAAAAATATTTGCTGTAAAGTTTTTGAAAAAAGAGTGCTTCCTTTTAGCCTTGATAGTATAAACTATGTCGTTACCTTCAGAAATCATTTTATACATCTCTGGAATATATTTAGGGTCATCTTGAAGATCACAATCAATTACCACTACATAATCTCCTATAGATTTTTCTATACCTGCAGTAATTGCAAAATGCTGTCCAAAATTTCTGCTTAATTTTATTCCTTTTACATTAGAGTTTTTTAAACAATTTTCTTTTATTTTATCCCATGACTTATCTGGCCCACAATCATCTATAAGTAATATTTCATAGTTACAATTCATCATATCAAAAGTTGAAATCAACTTTTTGATAAGTTCATCTATAATGTTTTCTGCTCCGTAAACAGGGCTCACAACTGAAATAATTGGCTTTTTAGTCATATATTTATATCATAGCTATTCTTATCCAATTTTACAGACCTGGGTGGCACATAAATTGAATTTGGCTCAGTATCCTTGGAAATTACTGCCCCAGCACCTAAGAGTGTGCCTTCAGCCAATCTTACTTGATGAGCTAACGTTGCATTAACACCTAGAAAACAATTAGACTCTATAGTGCAATGACCAGAAATTACTACATGCGAGCTTATAAAATTATGTGAACTGATGAATGAATGATGCCCAATATGATTGCCACTCCAAATTGTAACGTTATTACCTATTTTTACAAAAGGCTGAATAGTATTATCTTCAAAAATAAAAGCATTTTCTCCAGGCTTATATTGAGACCTATAGGTACAGAATGAACTTATATAACTAGCTATTTTATAACCCTTATTTTTTGCTTCCTCATATTTTAACTGCCTTAATCTATTCATTTGAGCATAACTTATTGCAACAAATATCATATATTCTTGAGGGGGATAGAATTTTTCAATCTCATCGAAAGGAACAACTGGCATCCCTTCAAAAGTTGGGAGATTAATGTAAGGTCTATCCACGGTAAATCCAACTACTTCATGCTCACTATCAGTATCAAAATAGTATTTTGCTATTTGTGCAATATCCCCACTACCGAAAATTATTAGTCTTGCCATATTTGATTATGTAATGTTATTTTCTAACCAAAATTGTAAACTCATATAAATCATAATCATGTAACAGTGCAACATTTTTAGAAAAATGTTTTTTGCAATAATCAAAAAATAAAAGAGGATCAGCATAGTAAAGATAATCTTTTCTATATTCTTCATCAGAATATGAAGTAAGAATATTAAAAGAAAAACCTTTGGATACAATATTATTAAACTCATTTATAGTTTCTATTATATACTGATGCCAATCAGCATTTTCACTATCAAGCTTAACATTAAATACCCCACTTGCTATTAAAAAATCAAAATTTATATTAGTCATTTCTGACACCCAATCTGTTTTCTTATCAGCCCCGTAAAGATTTTTTGCCGAAGCTGCCATTTCCGTAGAAATATCAAATCCTGTAAATTTACTCATTTGATATCCTCGATTTTTTAAATATGGCCAAAGAGCCCCGTAGCCACAACCGTAATCCATCAGACTAAATTCAGCGTCTAAAGGAAGTATCTTGGAAAGTTGAAGAAATCTGTGTTCCTGTGATTCTGTTGAATTCCAATCAACCCCCCAATGAGAGTTCCCATGTTCATTGTGTTTTTTTGTATAGTATGAACTTACAACTTCTTTAATATCTTTATTCTGCATTATTTAAAAGATTTCATGTAATTAGATGTATCCTCCCCTGTATTAAAAATTAAATCGAGAATAGACAAACTATGAGTAAATTCTCCATGTAGTTGATGATAAGTTGGATAATTACTGTAGTCCATCCAAATAATTTCTATTCCAGCATTTTCAAATAATGAGACATCCATATAGTTCTTGGCTGCAGGTCCAGTAATGTAATGTGTAGCCTTTAGGTCGAGACAGATATTTAATAATTTTTCAGTTTTATCACCTTTCAAATTAAACTCTGATGAATTTATAAATTCAGTTTCAACTTTTAATATTTCTGAAATAGATTTTAAAAAAAGCAGATTCACCTTACATAAAAGAATTTCATTAGAGGCTTTTTGATACAAATCCTTAAAAATAGGTTTAAATTCTTTAAAATATGGCGCTTTAGAGTATGCATTTTCAATTGCATTCCAGTGATTATCAGCCCAATTTTTATCACTTATTTCTGTTTCATTTATTTTTTGTTCAAATTTTCCTTTAACTGACACAGGTATACTTAACCAAGTAGGGCCATTGGCTGTTTTGATTTGGTTTCTGTTTCTCCAATCTCTTTTTGTATATTGCATATCATCATAAGCAACAAAAATGTCCGCCATATTTATTGCATCAAAATAGCCTTTCCAAGGAATATAATTAGATTGCGTAATGAGGACTTTTCTTATCTCCTTATTCATTTTTGCTTAAGAAAAACTGATTTGATTTGATAATTTTAAACCATGCACAAATTAATACTTTTCTATCAAAAAGAATTAAAATTTAATCATAAATATCTTTTGTTCCTTAAATTAATTTCACTTCAACTCATAACTCCCCCCCAAAAAAAAGGGACACTTTCGCGTCCCTCTCCTTATTTTTCTAAAAATTTACTTTTTCTCGCTTCTCTTATTACCTAAGTAGAATACCCTTCTCATATTGGCTTTGCGGAGCTGGGTTTTAACTTCAGTAACAAGGCCCATTTTAACCTCACCATCCACTTTCATCGATACGGTCATTTCATTGTGCTGACCTGGAGGAACATCTGTTCTTCTTTGGTTAGCAAAGGTCATGATATCGGCTGGTTTTGCAAATGCATCATTTAGCTGGATGCGCGGTGCAGAGCCCAATTGCGCCTGGTACTGATTGGAAGGCGGACCGATGAAGATAAAACTGTTGAGCGATTTATTTTCAATTTTTCTCAACTCTGTAATTTGAGGTACTCTAGTGCGTACTTTGATATCTGATTCACGCATTTTGGTTACCACCATAAAAAAACAGAGGAGCATGAATACGATGTCAGGAAGGGAGGCCGTACTGATTTGCGGCAGCTCCTTGCCTTTTTTACCTTTTTTAAATTTTGACATACTGTTTTGATGCTATGGTTTTTTCAAACCTGTTCCAAAATGCTATTTTTTCTTATCAAAGTCGGTTGCTTCTAATTCTGACAAAAACTTGGGATACTTCATTTTAATTTCTTCCTGTTGTTTTTTGTCGAGTGCCTCGTAAGGTTGACCAAACTCATCTTTTGCTGCCTGGTTCCATATAGTATTGTATGCAGCATTCAATTCGTTCATTACGTTCAGATACTTATCGTAGGATGTACCATTGTCATTTTGAAGTACAACAACAGCCATAGTGGGCTTCTCGGAAAGATCATCAGCTCTGCCATTATTGGTGAGAAACTCAATGGTTCTTTCTTTGAGGTTGAGCACATCGAAATTGATTTGGGCTGATTGTTTGCCCGCCTCAACAATTAGCTGATCGGATGCAGTAATTTTCACCTGCATTACGTTCTTTTTATTCTTTTTGGGTGGCTCCACATCGCTCTTTTCTTCAACCCATTGCGGCAGAAGCTGATAAAGACCTGCATCTGTCTGGATCGTTGTGGTTACAAGGAAGAACACCAAAAGAAGGAACGCAATATCGGCCATTGAACCGGCATTGATTTCCGGAATTTTTTTGTCTGCCATATTAGCGTTGTTTGATGAAGCCCCAAACGCCCATAAAGACTAAAGAGCACATAGTTAGAAATATTGTGATCCCGGTAAAAATCATCAATCCATCAATGTATTTAATGGTATCAGCTGCCAAGTGCTTGTTATCTACCCCTTGATAAAAGGTAAGTTCCTCGGCATTCGGAGTTGCACCCATTCCTATTGAAATTACATACATTAGAATAACAGCAACAAACATAATGAGCGGTTTGATGGACTCTTTAATGTATAAAATTGTATAGATAAGTGGTCCTACAACAGCTGCAATAGACGTTGCAATGATCAGAAAATAACTGATATTTAATGCAGGGTTGAAGATTGTAGTTTCATATAAGGTATCCATAGTTGCTCCCTCGGGGAAGCCAACTATGATAGCCCCGATACTAATCACTGAAAGTAAGGTTCCCAAAATGAAACTTATGCTCACCCCATGTTTTTTCAAAAACAGATATGCTGCTTTCATGAATTTTTAAATTTTATATTCAAAAAATGGGTGAATATTATTTAGATTGCGGATTACCGTTTTTGTAACCGTTGTCAATCAAGATGTCAATAAGACTGATGGTTGCATCTTCCATTTTATTGGTCAGCGAATCAACTTTAGAAGTAATCAGGTTGTAGAAAATTTGAAGAATCATCGCAACAATAAGACCGAATACCGTAGTAATCAAGGCGATTTTGATACCACCTGCAACCTCATCCGGTTTGATATCACCTGATGCCTGAATGGTATCGAAGGCGAAGATCATACCGATTACCGTACCCAAGAACCCGAGCATCGGAGCAAGTGCGATAAATAGTGCCAACCAAACCAATCCTTTTTCCAAAAGACCTACCTGAACACTACCATTCGAAGTAATAGCACTTTCAACAGCTTCAATACCATCATCAACGCGACGGAGACCCTCTCCCAATACTTCGGCAGTTGGACCTGAAGTTGAAAGACAAATCTCACGAGCACCTTCGATATCTCTGTTTTTGATGCGATCTTCAATTCTACCCAATAATTTTTTGGTATTTACTGTGGCAAGGCTCAGTGTAATAACACGCTCAATTGCTACTGCAAGACCAAAAATCAAGCAAATTAATACCAATGACATAAATTCCCAACCACCATCAATGTAGTACTTTTTTACCATTTGATAGAAAGTTGTTTTGGGCTTATCAGCCTCTTTTTTGTCTTCGGCTTTTTTGTCATCCTTGGCAGGTTCTGCTTTAGTTTCATCTACCTTGGTTGTTGTGTCATCTTTCTTAGCATTTTGGAAAGCTAACTGTTGATTGCCAGAATTATCCTGTGCAGAAACTGCATTATTGCATACTGTTGCACCGAACAGTAAAATAAGCAACAGAGCGAACAAATTTCTCATAATTGAATACGGTTTTTGCTGATTTCGAAATTACTTTTCGTAAGGTTTAAATAGTTTATTTACAATAATAAAAACATGAAAAAATCCATTGTTTTGCGGAGAGGGCGGGATTCGAACCCGCGGTACGCTCGTCACGTACACACACTTTCCAGGCGTGCCCGTTCAACCACTCTGGCACCTCTCCAGAAGAAATAAATCTTTCCCGAAGGTAGCCTTATTTCAGAAAGCCCACAAAATTTGTAAATAAAAATTACAAAACAAAATTTTTTGTCGGCTTATGAAAAAAAGTATTGAATTAAGACAGACTTCAGATTATAAAACTAAGATTTTAGACTTCAAGAGGCTAGACTTTAGATTTTCAGACTTCAGATTATCAGATTATCAAAATAAGATTTTAGACTTCAAGACGCTAGACTTCAGACCGACAACTATAGGGATTCTAATTTCAGACTTCTTCTCGTCCGAAAGAAGAGACTAATTTCAAATTTTTGATGTCAGATTTCTTTCCCCCGATAGCTATAGGGGCTATCGGGATTCTAATTTCAGACTTCTTCTCGTCCGAAAGACGAGACTAATTTCAAATTTTTGATGTCAGATTTCTAATTTCAGATTTCTACCTTCTAATTTCTAACTTCTGACTTCAACCTAAAGCGTTCCCCTCAACTCCTGTTCTCTTTCTATCGATTCAAACAGCGCCTTGAAATTTCCTTTACCGAAGGATTTGGCACCTTTTCGTTGTATGATTTCATAAAAAACAGTTGGACGATCCTGCACCGGTTTGGTAAAAATCTGAAGCAGGTAGCCATCTTCATCGCGGTCGATAAGGATATTTAACTTTTTCAGTTCGTTCAGATCTTCATCGATATGACCCACGCGATCGAGCACATCTTCGTAGTAGTTATCAGGAACATAGAGAAAATCAACACCGTTTTTACGAAGCTGACCAACAGTACTGATAATGTCGTGCGTAGCAATCGCTATATGCTGTACTCCGGCACCGGCATAAAAATCGATATATTCCTCAATCTGAGATTTCTTTTTACCCTCGGCAGGTTCGTTGATAGGGAATTTCACATAACCGTTTCCGTTCGATACCACTTTACTCATCAGCGCTGTATACTCGGTTGAAATATCTTTATCATCGAAGGTAATGAGCAGATTGAAACCCATAACTTTCTGATAAAACTCAACCCATTCGTTCATCTGTCCCCAACCAACATTACCAACGCAATGATCCACATAAAGTAAACCGATCGGTTTCACTTCCATGAGGCTTTTCTTAGCCATGAAGCCTGGCATAAAAGGTCCATTGTAGTTTTTACGTTCTACAAAAGTATGCACAGTTTCGCCATAGGTGCAGATGCCGGCAATTTTAACCTCACCATTTTCATCTGAAAGTGTTTGTGGTTCGAAAGCCGATTTTGCACCACGTGCGATCGCTGTATTGTAAGAATATACTGCATCATCTACCCAGAGTGCTAAGGTTTTTACACCATCGCCATGTTTTTTTACATGATCGGCTACCGGATGATTTTCGATAAGTGCGGTAGTTAACAGCAAGCGAATTTTTCCCTGCTGAAGCACGTAAGAACATACATCCTTGCTGCCGGTTTCGAGACCCCTGTAGGCTACAAGTTCGAAACCAAAAGCAGTCTGATAATACAATGCTGACTGTTTGGCATTTCCAACATAAAATTCTACATAATCGGTGCCCAACAATGGCAATTGATCCTTTTCCATAAAAAATAATTGTTTGTTGAAATTATAGTGTGTTGAGTGTGTTATTATACAAAAAAATCGGGCATGGGTTTTTTGCTGGGATCTACCGCATATTTGGTAAAATCATAGCAGCCTTCCATGGTGAGCACTTCATCGTCAATGAAAAAATTTCCTGTACAGTCACGACTATCGCGCTGTAAAATCCAATAGGCTGCATCACCCATAATTTCAGGTGTTCTCGACGCTTCAATCATTTCTTCGCCACCAAGCAGATTTTTTACGGCTGCAGTAGCAATGGTAGTACGTGGCCACAATGCATTAACGGCTACGCCCAAATCTTTGAATTCTTCGGCCATACCCAATACGCACATGCTCATGCCAAATTTGGTCATAGAGTAAGCAACATGATTTGAAAACCAGCGCGTTTCCATGTTCAAGGGAGGAGAAAGATTTAGGATATGCGGATTTTTAGCTTCTTTTAAAAAAGGCAGGCATAATTTAGACATCAAGAAGGTTCCTCTAACGTTTACACCATGCATCAGGTCATAGCGTTTCATTTCGGTAAATTCTGTAGGCGTAAGACTTATAGCAGATGCATTATTAATAAGGATATCGATACCGCCAAAAGTCTCCACTGCTTTGGCCACAGCTGCTTTGGCCATTTCTTCATCGCGGACATCCAATATTACAGGCAGTGCTTTTCCACCGGCTTTTTCCATTTCTTCGGCAGCGCTGTAAATTGTTCCCTCCAATTTGGGATGAGGCTCAGTAGTTTTAGCACCAATTACAATATTTGCGCCTTCCTGTGCCAAACGAAGACCGATTGCTTTTCCAATTCCGCGGCTGGCGCCGGTAATAAATACTGTTTTTCCTGCAAATTTTCCCATTTGAAGCGCTTTAATATATTGTTTTTTTATATGTTTTAATCCTTGGCAAAAATAGCACTTTTTTACTGCTTTTCAAATTTAATCGAATTAGTGTAAAAATTCTTATAAATAGAAAAGGGCACAGTCAATGCTATGCCCTTTAAAGTATTATTTTTTAAGAACCTATTAGTAATTACGCTTGGTTCTTGCTTTGTTTGTGTTGATCACATTACCACCTGGTCCTTTGTTACCTTTAGGAGAACCTACGGCGTGCATTGCACATCTGAAACCGAGTGTGGATGTTGACTGCGTCTGGTCGAGATATCTACGAGATCCGGGAGCGAGCCAGTAAGAACGGTCGGCCCATGATCCTCCTTTGTATACTCTTGAATTGTCGGTCATAACTGACAAAGAAATTGCATTCATAGGATTAGCATCGAACTTCACATCGTACATTCTCTTTGTTTCGTCATCTGGATTTTTGTCATAATCGAGTCTCGATTGTCTGTCACCGTCCAGATAGTTGATAACATTTGATTTTTGAAAATTCTGACGGCCTGCGATATCGTTGTTGTCCAACTCTTTGTATTTCAAACGACCTAAGCTGTCAACAGGTACTGGTTTTCCATCCGGAGTACGTTCAACCTGCGTGAAAATATTACCCCTGAAAGAGTTAAGATCTTGAGTTTCAACATCGCGCAAGGTGGTTGATGTCATTGGGCGATAAACGTCCAAAACCCATTCGTTTACGTTACCTGCCATGTTATAGAGACCATAGTCGTTGGGAACATAAGCCCTAACAGGAGCAGTGATAGATGCATTATCGTTGAGCGCTCCAGCCATACCCATATAGTCACCACGACCACGTTTGAAGTTGGCAACCATCATACCCTGTGAACGGCCATGCATTGGATAGCGAGTGGTGGTTCCGTTCCATGGATAAATACGGCCATCATTGATACGTTCATCTTTTGATGAGCTTTGATTACCGATAAGCGCCAAGGCAGCAAATTCCCATTCAGCTTCAGTTGGCAGGCGGTATGAAGGCAAAAGAATACCATCTTCGAACCTAACGTTGCGCTGATTTCCGTCGGCAAGGTTTATC
This sequence comes from Saprospira grandis DSM 2844, assembly GCA_945888475.1. Classification (GTDB taxonomy): domain Bacteria; phylum Bacteroidota; class Bacteroidia; order Chitinophagales; family Saprospiraceae; genus Saprospira; species Saprospira grandis_C. The sequence goes on from CAMDAB010000042.1 coordinate 17,664, forward strand.
ATAGGCTGTGGACCTGGTTGTACAGAGTATAATCCGGCAAGATATGCTCCTGTACTAAAGGTGTTTGAACCACTTTGAGATGCAATGGAGGTAGGATCGATCTTACCTTCCTTAATAAGGATCATCTCGTTCACACGGTCGCTACGCCATTTGCAGTATTCCTGTGCCTGTAGCCAGTTGATACCAACAACGGGATAGTCCATGTAAGCCGGGTGACGAAGATAATTTTCTACATAAGGCTCATTGTAGGCAAGTTCTTCCAACCAAACAAGTGTATCGGGTAAGGCGCCCATGTAAACCTCAGGATTTGTTGGATAAACACGTACAAGAAACTGTAAATATTCAAGCCAGTCCATATTGGCTGTTTCAGTTTCGTCCATATAGTAGGAAGAAACAGTTACACGGCGGGAAACGTTTCTGTAATCAGACATGACATCTTCTTCAGTCATACCCATTCTGAAAGTACCGCCTTCGATGAATACAAGGTTTGGACCAGTTGCCTGACCTTTGAAATCGGGAGTCTTTTCAATGCTTCCCCATTCTTGTTTGTTGAAAAGCCAACCCGTTGTTTTTGAGCTGTCTTCGCGTTTGCAGGATGTTGCGGCAATCAACAAGCCGGCGAGCGCGACAAAAATTATTTTTTTCATCTGTGAGCAATTTTTTTTATTTGAATAAAAGGCTTCCGCAAAAATAGAAATTATTTGAGATTATCTAAATAAATTTAAACAATCATTATAATTAGTTCCTTTGTTTTTTGTGTTAAAATTAAAAATCAATGAAATTTCGTGTGCACCACCCGAGTTTAGACCAAGATTCGAAACTGTTAAATCATAGCTGTAAGCGAGCTTTAAGAACTTCATTTCATATCCAGCCATCATAATAACGGCATCACTGTTTGTAAAAGTATGTCTGAACCAAATTCCGCCAAAAATAGATTGATGCTGTATGTAAGAACCCAGGTTCAACTGTTTAAACTGACGCTGTTTTGTGAATAGGATGTTTGGAGATATAAACGTGGTAGCTTTATATTTATTGTTATTGCCCAAAGGAATTTGTCCGCCGGCATGTAAAGTGAATCTGAAAGGCAGTTCGTCATTTTGGGTATTCAACCTTATGAATCCCTCTCTTGGAGAATTAATATGCTTCATAGCTACCCCACCGTAAAAGTATTTACTGTAGAAAAGCCCGCCAAAACCAACATCAAAATAATTTATATTCAGGTTAGGCGCTGTTTCAAAACTAGGGTTTAAATTTCCATTGGCGTCGAAGGCGCCGGTTTCCGGATTTAGCTGATCGAGAAATATCAATTTATCCCAGGCCAATTTTTTATTAATAAAATTTGACTCAATACCTATTCTAAGGTATAAATCTTCCTGAAATTGAAGGTTGTAAGCATAGCTCAAACCTATTTGTGTGGAATTGTAAATGCCATTGCCTGCAACATCAGACATGAGTGAAACGCCAAAGCCACTGTTGAGTCGGGGCGCCAACTGACTGTAAGAAGCGGCATAAGTAACGTAAGCCTGCGATAATTGAGGCCATTGGTTACGATAATTCAAATAAATGGTAGGTGCATCGGAGGTTCCAGTGAGTGCGGGATTCAACTGCAGGGGCGAAGCAAAAAACTGACTGAACACAGGGTCTTGTGCCAATAGAGATTTAGATGTGAACAATAAGGCCCACAGCATCGTTGCTTTGAAGAAATCTGTCATTAAGTTAAGTTGCATACCAACACATTTATCTTTTGAATCGTTTTATCTTAACGAAGCAACAATTCAAAATGATGTACAAAAATAGATTAATTATCAGGCATTATGATATTGTGTCTGATTTTTTTTCCAAACCAATATTTTTTTGTTCGATTTCAAAAAAAATAATTGCATTCCGGCTCAGTCATCCTTATATTTGCAGATAGGCAGTTAAAAAGACTGTATTCTAAACAAAACAATATTATTATCGAAAGGTTATTATACTTACACTATTGATTTTGCCTGTAATTTTGGCACAGAACCTTTTCCAAACTGAGCATTATGTCCTTCAAAATATTATTAATTGGTTTTTCCATTTTCATGGCTCCAGCCTTGTTAAGTGCACAAGGTAGTCTCATAGGCCGTAAAACGATCAACCTGAATTGGAAAAATAGTACCGATACCCTTTCAAATGAAGGGCTTGGCAGACTGTACTATCTTTCATTTGACGGCGCCGCCTTCGATGAATCGGAAATGATGCCAGTAAAGAGCGAAAAAATTCTTTTGTCCCGAAATTCAAATGTGCGGGTTGAACTAAGCAGTACAGTTTTTGAAAATGTAAATTCCACACTCGACTGGGGACAAACCTATATCAAAAATGAAATTGATTTCGACATCAGCATATCATCCGAAAAAGGTCGGCCAAATGCGCAAATCAATTTTGTGCCAATCAGAAAAAATCCCACAAGCGGACAATATGAAAAACTCATTAGTGCCGAACTACTGATTTATGCCACAACAAGTGAAAATAGTGCAACTTTTTATCCAAAATCCAGTGCAAATGTTTCGAAACTGAACGATGGACAGATTTATAAAATAAAAGTTAGCAATAGCGGTATTTATAAAATTGATTATCAACTGCTTTCATCTTTGGGTGTCGATATAAACAACATCGATCCCCGAAATATTCAGCTGCTTGGTAATGGGGGAAAAATGCTGCCCGAAACGGTCGCAAGTGCATATAGAATTGATGATCTAGAGGAAAATGCAATTTTTATACAGGGTGAAGCCGATGGGCAATTCAACAGCGGCGATTATATTCTTTTCTATGCACAGGGCAAGGATGATTGGAAATACAACAGCAGTACAGGCTTTTTCAACCGAACAGAGAATATCTATACGGATGAAATTACTTATTTCATAAAAATTGCATCCGCAGCAGGCAAAAGAATCAGCAACAGGGCCTCACTTCCAAGTGCTTCTTACAACTCCAGTGCATACGATGCGCTAAAGCATTACGAAGTAAATAGCCTGAACCTAATGGAAAAGGAATTTGCGCTGCCACCAAGCGGAAGACTTTGGCTGGGCAATCCTTTTCAGATCAGTCGCAACCAAAGTTTCAGTTTCAATTTTGACAATCGTATTGCTAGCGAGCCTGTAAAAATCAATACGGTTTTGTACAGCCGCACATTTACATCAGGCTCTTTCGATGCTAAATTGAATAGTACTCCATTATTCAGCACTGCAGTTCAAACGGTAAACAACTATATTTATTCTGTTTATGCACGAAAAATTGATAATCTAAGCACAGCAACAAGTTCGGGCAATACGCTGAATGTTGAATTGCAATACAACAACAGTAGCTCAACTGCCGAGGCCTGGTTGGATTATATAACAGTAAATGCCCGATGTCAACTTGCTTTTACTGGGGGACAGATGAGTTTCCGCGATGCAGAGACAATTGGAAAAGGTTCTGCCAATTATCAGATTTCCAATGCCGGCAATGTGACCGTATGGGATGTTAGCAATCCATACGAAGTTACCAATCAGACATTTACAGGCAGTGGAAACATCAGTTTTAATGCTGCTGCTGATACACTTCGCAATTTTGTTATTTTCGATGGCAGTAATTTCCAAACTCCCACTGCTGTAGGAGCAGTTGCCAACCAAAATTTGCATGGCATTACGACTGCGCCAAATCTACTCATTGTTTATCATCGCGATTTTCGGTCGGCGGCCGAAAGGCTTGCAGCGCACAGGGCTTCACACAGTGGCATTTCTGTAATTGCAGTCGATGTAGATCAGGTTTACAATGAATTTTCATCTGGTAATGCAGATGTAACTGCCATCCGAGACTTTGCAAAAATGCTCTATGACCGCTCATCGGGCAACGATTCGCTGAGGTATCTTTTACTTTTTGGAAATGGTTCTTTCGACTACAAAGGCAATAATACTGCTCGAAGCCGCAATAACAATTTTATACTGGCTTATGAAACCGAACAATCGATTGATCCGCTGAAAACTTATACTACCGATGATTACTTTGCATTGATGGATGATGGCGAGGGCAATCTGGAGCAGAGCAGCCTGATGGATCTGGCCGTGGGTCGCATCCCGGTTTCAAGCGCAAGTGAAGCAGATGCAGTTGTAACAAAAATTATCAACTACGACACTCAGGTGGAAGGTTTTGGTGACTGGCGCAGCCGCCTTACCTTTTTCGCCGATGATGAAGATGGTAATCTGCACCTCGACGACACCGAAAATATTGCGCAAATTGTAGCCGGAAGAGACAGTGTTTACAATATCGATAAAATCTATTGCGATGCCTACCCACAGGTGAGTACAGCCGGTGGCAGCCGTTACCCTGATGTGAATGCTGCCTTGCTCAGAAATATTTTTAAGGGTAATCTTTTGATGTGTTACCTTGGCCATGGGGGGCCTGATGGTCTTGCGCAGGAGCGTATTTTTACAACGTCTGAGATAAATACCTTGGACAATGAAAATAAATTGCCGCTTTTCCTTACTGCTACTTGTTCATTTGCACCATTTGATGATCCTGAATCCCTTAGTGCCGCAGAGTTGCTACTATTGAACCCGCAGGGAGGTGCCATTGCCATGCTTACAACTGTCAGGGTGGTACTTGCCGATGCAAATGAGCACTTGACCAGAAATACTTTTAATTATATTTTTAGTCCGATTGAAAGTAGATTCCCACGCCTTGGAGAGGTGCTTTTGTTCGCAAAAAATACGAGCGGTTTACAATCGGCATCCAACTCTAGAAAATTTGTGCTTTTGGGCGATCCATCACAAACTTTGGCTTATCCTGAAGAAAGAGTTGTCACTACTTTAATCAACGGCAACCCTGTAAGTGGAAATGACACCATAGGTGCCTTGCAATTTGTAACGATTCAGGGTGAAGTTCAAGATCAGGGCGGAAATTTGATGAGCAGTTTTAATGGAACTGTTTATCCTACAGTTTTTGATAAGCCTGATACTATTCAAACCCGTGGGAACGATGCAGGAAGTTATGTTACAAAATTCCCTTTGCAGAAAAAGATTATATTTAAAGGTCGTGCGACGGTCACCAATGGGCGCTTTAGTTTTTCTTTTTATGTTCCCAAAGACATTAATTACAATATGGGCAAGGGTAAAATTTATTACTATGCCGAAAACGGTTCTAATATTGACGCGCATGGGACATATAGAGGTCTTTACATTGGCGGTACAAGCGCTAACAGCATCAGCGATAATATTGGTCCTGAGGTGCGGGTATTTATGAACAATGAAAACTTTGCCTCAGGCGGAATAACCGACGAAAATCCACTTCTTTTTGTAAAACTAAGCGATAGTAGCGGCATTAATACAGTAGGGAATGGAATTGGACATGACTTGACCGGTATATTAACCTTTACTCAGGACGAGTCGGATAAAACATACAACTTGAATGACTTTTATGAGGCCGACCTCGATAATTTCAGATCTGGAAAAATTAATTATCCACTGCAAAAACTCCCAGTTGGAAAACATACTGTAAAAGTAAAAGCTTGGGATGTTTTTAATAATATGGGCGAAGGTAGTACTGAATTTATTGTTGCCTCTGACGAGAAAATGGCATTGGCGCAGGTACTCAACTACCCTAATCCTTTTACAACACATACCGAGTTTATGTTTGAGCACAATCTGCCCGGACAGGACCTAGAGGTGCTGATACAAATTTATACCGTATCCGGAAAATTGGTAAAAAGCATCAGTAGCGACCTCAGTTCAGCCGAAAATGACGGGTTCAGAGTACGCGGTATCGAATGGGACGGACTGGATGAATACGGTGACCGATTGGGTCGTGGCGTTTATGTGTATAGGGTTACTGTACGTGCCACAGGTCCTGCATCGGCAGGCAGCGAAACGCCAAGAATTCAGAAAAACAGCGAATACCAGAAATTAGTAATACTCAAATGATAGGCTTACAAAAAAGCAATCAAATTAATTTTTCAGCAACAGTTAATAAAAAATATTTTTACAACATAATTTTGTAGTTTTGCGTTTTGTCTTTTTTAAGCAGCCTATGACAGCATATATACACTAGCATTTAATTTATTGATTCTGACCTACTTAATTTATGAGCTTACGATATTATAAAGCTTGTGCCCTTCTGGCAGTTTTAATTTCGGCTTTCAATGGAAATATTGAAGCGCAGTGTATACTTTCTAACGGGCAGTTGATACAGCCCGACGGCAGTCCCTGTTCAAACACGATCATTACAGCAGTTCCTTTTTTGAGAATTGTCCCCGATGCACGTTTTGGAGCGATGGGTGATGTTGGTATTGCGGTTGACCCCGATCCCAATTCCATGCATTTCAATTCTTCGAATTTATCCTTTGGTGCCCGAGACTTAAGTGTATCGGTTACCTATACTCCCTGGTTACGTGCACTTGGGCTGAACGATGTATTTTTGGCATATCTTTCGGCGTACAAACACATCGACGACAGACAAACCCTGGGAGGCTCGCTAAGATATTTTTCTTTAGGCCAGATTCAGTATACTGACGACCAGGGCAATCCACTGCAGGTTGTTCGTCCGCGCGAGTTGGAGTTGGCTTTTGCCTATTCCAGAAAAATGTCTGAGAATTTCTCTACCTCACTTTCCTTGAAATATATCTTTTCTTCTTTGGGAACCGGTGCAGTAAACGGCGATGTATTAACACCTGCAAATGCTTTTGCTGCTGATGTTTCTTTTACCTACCGCCAACCCCTTGTCATTGCACAAAAGAAAGCAAATCTTAATTTTGGACTGGTTTTCTCTAATCTGGGTTCAAAGATTTCATATACCCGTTCGGCCAATAAGGATTATATTCCTGCAAATATGGGCTTCGGTACTGCATTTGAGTACAACTTCGACGATCACAACTCACTCACTTTTGCAGTTGATATTAATAAATTATTGGTTCCAACTCCGATTCCTCGCAGTATGGACGATGGCAGCGGCAATTTTATACCAAATCCTGATTTCGACGCCGATGGAAATGGTATTCCAGATTATAAGGAAAAATCTGTACCTGTTTCAATTTTCTCTTCATTTGGAGATGCCGCCGGTGGTTTTGGGGAAGAAATGCGAGAACTAATGTACTCAATCGGAATGGAGTACTGGTACAACAAACAGTTTGCGGTACGTTTTGGACATTACAACGAGCACAGCACCAAGGGTAATCGCAAGTTCTTCACCGTAGGATTAGGCATTAGATACAATATTTTCAATATCAACTTCTCCTATCTGCTTCCGGCTATCGCAGCTCAGCGTAATCCTTTGGATAATACCCTACGCTTCTCGCTAATTTTTGATTTTGGAGAGGCTAAGAAATTTAATACTAAGAAAAGAGGTTAGAATTTTAGTAAAAGAAATAATGAAAGTTCAAACCGTTTCTTCCCGCTGGACCTTTTTACTTAAGCTGGCCTTTCCGCTCCTATGGCTTATTGTAATGGGTGGTATTACTGTTTTGGTATTGATTTCACCTTTAGACAGCATCAAAGAACCATTTAGCCCAATGGCTGCAAAATCCTTGGTTGGAAGTTTCTTTTTTTTGATACTTGCCTTGTTTTATTTCCTCTTTGGCAGTGCCAAATGGGTGGGCATGACCGATACACATCTGTATGTTTCCAATTTTTTCAAAAACTTTAAATATACCTACGAAAGTATAGCTTCATTCGAAGAAACAAATATGCTTTTATTTACTAAAGTGACCCTGCACTTTCATCAGCCAGGTAAATTCGGGAAATCGGTGAGTTTTATCAGAAGTCACTACTGGAAATATTTTTTGGAAAAATACCCTCAGGTTTTAGAGTTGATTAAAGCTGGGCAACTTCCATCTTAGCCCTTAATTGCTACCCTTAAAAAATCCTGCCAAGCCTTAGCCGCCAAATAGTGCTTCATTACTAAGTCGAGGATGTCATCACGTAAAATAAGCGATTCATCATCGATATATTCGGCCATATAATAAAATTGTTTATTGGAGATTAAAGGCATTTTGTCCATCCACTCGCTGAAAGGCTTCAAAAGCCTTTTATTTTTTTCTCCGCGTAATTCGCCGAAGTATTTTACAAATTTCTTGTCCGATTGAAGAGTTTCAACCGTTTCGGGCGATTGTATCATGGCCGTTCTGATTTTTTCAATCTGTTCTTTATAAGGCATATAAGAACCTCCACCTATCCATATCTCCCCCACCCCAAACTGTAGGTAGGTGCCCGGCATTTCCATATCTTTTTTGCCAAGTGGGGAAAGAACAGCCGATGAAAAAAGCTTGTAGGGTGTTTTATCCTTAGAGAAACGAGTATCTCTGAAGATTCGAAAAATGGCATCCTTGGCCTGAAGATGCTTCATTTCTGGTTCGTACTTCGACATTTCAACAATCAGGTCAGCTACAAAGGCTTCGAAAGGTTTTTTTACCTCTTTTTCATAGCGGCTTTTATTTTCGTGGTACCAATCGCGATTATTATTGGCCGCAAGTTCCTTGAAAAAAAGGTTATATGATTCGTTGAAATATTTCATAACTATTGGGGGTTTATGATTTTGTTAATAATGAACAGTTTACTTTCATAAACATATAAAAAACGCTGTTGTTCAGTGGAACTTAGTCCTAGACGGAGAAATTGACGAGCAGGGCTATTTTAGGGACGCACATTATTTTGTGATATCTGTGGCCATCTGTGGTCATCTGTGGTGAAATTACGATGGGCTGGTCCTCTTAACTTCTAGAAATCTCCCACGGAATGGATTTTGCCTGTCCCATTCGGGGTCAAATGTTGCTAACAGACAGCTTGCTGACTTTGACCCGACCCCCTTAGGTGGTCGTACACAAAATTGCCGAAACATTCGATAATTATCCTAAGCGGCATTAAAATACCGCACTCCTTTGCTATTTTTTTTCACAAAGGCTAAAGCCGTTTGGAAAAATTCGTTGCACGAATCTTCGTTTCTCTAATTCGTTTCGCTTCGCGGAGCTTTGGTTCACGGAACTTCGTTTCTAAAATTCGTTTCACGGAACTTTGATTCACGAATTGTCTTGCCTCTTCAGTTCTTTAAATATTTCACTGTATGGAGCTCTCTCGTCTTGGGACGAGATCGGTTC
>CAMDAB010000043.1 GCA_945888475.1 Saprospira grandis DSM 2844
CGATGATGGAAAATTTACCAGAATATGTTTGCTTTGAAAACCATTCCGAACTGACAATCTGTATGCCGCTGAAGGCAAATTCCGAAAGATTTGATTTTTCTACGCTAAGCTGTTTTGTGCCCTTTTTCTTATCAATTTTCCCGCAAAGGAGTCTATCTTCATCAAAAAGCAACTGCCTACTACTCTCGGGGCGATTACGTACTGCAAGCGTCACCAATGCCTTATTTTTCATGTGTACCTCCATCATATCAGGAATATTTATATTGGAAATAACATCCGAATTAAAGACAACAAAAGGTTGGTTTCCGATGAAGTGATTTGCAGCTTTTAACAATCCACCTCCCGTTTCAAGGAGCTCGTTGCTTTCATCTGAAAAATAAATATCCAAACCAAAATTACCATGATTTTGAACAAAACGAATTATTTGCTCAGCATGATGATGCACATTGATGACGATATAGGTCACCCCTTGCGATGCCAGGTGTAGAATTGCCCTTTCCAAGAGGGTTTTACCTGCAACTACAACCAGGGCTTTGGGGATAGTATCGGTCAGGGGTTTTAATCGGGTTCCCAGTCCCGCCGCAAAAAGCATTGCTTTCATTTTTAAGACTTTAGATGTTAGAAATTTTGAATCAAGTATCAAGACTTTTCTTAAGTCAGAAGGTAGTCTCGTCTTACGGACGAGAAGAAATTAGAATTTTTAATTAGACTTTAGACTAGGAGATGCTAGACTCGAAGATTTGTATCAAGTATCAAGTATCAAGTATCAAGAAAAGGAGTTCCACGAAGCGAATCAATTAACGAATAACAAATAACAACTAACCAACAACAAATAACGCGAATAACGATTAACGATTAACAATCTTTCATCTTTCTATCTTTCCATCTTTCCATCTTTCATCTTTCATCTTTCAAACTTTCATCTTACAAATCTTTAAACAAAATTGCAAAAAAACATTATCTTCGCAGCGAAAAATACATTATAATAATCATTAAAAATAATAAAATATTCATTATGAAGGAAGTATATATTGTTTCGGTAGCGAGAACGCCTATTGGAAATTTAGGTGGAACACTCAGCGGAATCAGCGCAGTAGAACTAGGTAAAACTGCCATCAAAGCAGCTGTTGAACGTGCAGGTATTGACCCTGCCACGATTACTGAGGCATACATGGGTAATGTACTGCAGGCCAATGTAGGACAGGCACCAACCAAGCAGGCAATTCTTGCCGCCGGTCTTTCAACAGCAACTCCATGTACAACTGTGAATAAGGTTTGTGCCTCTGGTATGAAGGCAATCATGTTGGGTGCACAATCAATTATGCTGGGTGATAACGAAGCAGTAATCGCCGGTGGAATGGAAAGCATGAGCAATGCACCTCATTATTTGCCAAGCGGTCGTACCGGCATTAAATACGGTAACGGTCAAATCTTAGATGCAATTGTTCGCGACGGCCTTCAGGATCCATACAGCGGTGACATGATGGGCGTTTGCGGCGAAGTTTGTGCTGACGGAAAAAACATTGGTAAAGACGAACAGGATGCTTATGCACATGCATCATACGAACGCGCACGTGCCGCCTATACAAGTGGTTATTTTAATGAGGAACTGGTGAATGTTGAAATTACTGGTCCAAAAGGTACAATAGTAATTAGCAAGGATGAAGAGGTTGACAATGCAAGAATTACTGACCTTGAAAGTGTAAAAAAAGGTCGTGCAGTTTTCAAAAAAGACGGAACAGTTACTGCGATCAATGCATCGAAAATCAATGATGGTGCAGCAGCAGTTGTACTTATGAGCAAAGAAAAATGCGTTGAACTGGGCGTAAAACCACTTGCTAAAATAGTTAGTTTTGCCGATGCTTCTCAAGAGCCAATTTGGTTTACAACTACGCCTGTAATGGCTATGCAAAAAGCAATGGACAAAGCAGGATTGCAATTGTCAGATATCGATTTCTTCGAAGTAAATGAAGCTTTTTCGGTAGTCGCACTTGCCAACATGAAAGAAATGGGCATTAGCCACGATAAAATCAATGTTTTTGGTGGTGCAGTAGCGATGGGTCATCCAATTGGAATGTCAGGTTGCAGAATCGTCATAACGCTTTTATCTGTGCTAAAAAATAAAGGCGGCAAACGCGGCATGGCCTCTATTTGTAACGGAGGTGGCGGTGCATCGGCTATTATTGTTGAATTGTTATAAAATTATAGCGCATAAATTCTATTTTAACGCAGTATTACACGATACTGCGTTTTTTTATATCCATACGAAATGAAGCATTACGATCAACTCCTTCAATTATTAAAAAGCAATAATCAGGATAACCACAGGGTTGCTATCTCAATAATGAAAAGCCATAATTGGGCACCTCAGAAAAACCACAACCTTTATAAAGTTTTACTTTATAATGAGGTCCTGTTGAAACTATGTGTAGAATTAGATTTCGATAAATTTTTGGATAAAATAAATGCATATGAGCTTTTGTCACATGAACATCTTTTAATTCCAGAATCAGTCTTCAAACTCAGGAATCTAAACCGACTAAGTATTGAAAATGGGAAATTAGTAGAAGTTTCCGCCCAGTTTGGGCAACTAAAAAAATTGAAACAGCTAAATCTAAGTGCTAATATGCTCGATGAATTGACAAGTTCTATACTGGAGCTAGCTGAACTGACTGAGATAAAACTCAATAATAATCTTTTTGAAAACCTACCTAGAGAAATTGTCCTGATGAAGCAGTTAAAGACACTCTATCTAGGCAACAACAGCATAAAGGAAATAAAAGGTATAAAAAATTTAAAGCAGCTAAAATTACTTGATTTGCAAAACAATGAATTGAAAATGCTTCCCGAGGAAATTACCAGACTGAATGACCTGGAAGAACTGAATCTTTATTTCAACCAGCTAAAATCAATTCCGGAAAATATCGGGCAATTAAAAAATTTAAAAGTACTAAATTTGGCTTCCAACAATCTGGAAAAAATTCCCGATTCAATACTTGATTTAAACTGCCTTGAAGAATTGTATCTGGATGACAATCCGCTCAAAGAAATTCCTAATAAAATTTCTGAAATGAAATCTTTAAGGATATTGAAATTACCCGAAGGATTTTAAGCCGGCAAGAGCATTATCAGCCAACCAGACAAGATGAAAAAGCCACAAAGCAGTAAAACCAACTGATGGGTTGTTTTTAAGCGAATGGTTGTAGCTGTTGCATCGGAAGAAAAACTTGTAAATATCAGGTTAAGGTAGAAATAACCGCCTATTGCTGTGCTTATCAGTCCAAAAAGCACCAATAATGGATAGGCTGTAAAAACATTATAGAATAACAATGTTTTTCCGAAAAAACCTGTGAATGGGGGTATCCCTGTTAATGATAGCAATGCAAAAACAAAGAGCATTCCAACAATTGGATACTTTCTGCCAATCCCTTTTAGATTCGATATTTTATCTTCTTCGTTCAAGCCAGCCATGGAAACAGTAATAAGTGCCACAACCGAAAAACCGTAACCGATGGTAAAAATAAATAAATCAGCAGCGGCGGCACTTTGGTTATTGAGCAAGGCAAAGAGTGCAAATGCAGAATGTGTAATACTGGAATAGGCTACCAATCGTTTGTAATATTGCTGTTTTAATGCTCCCAAATAGCCGATAAAGAGAGATAAAACAATTGCGATGTAAACAAGACCCGACCAAAAGCTAAACAAATCAGCGAATATGGTGCTAAAAAACTTGTAGAAGGTAAAGAGCATGGCTATTTTAACCACCGAGGCCATAAAAGCTGTTACATTATCTGGACTGCCTTGATATACATCGGGTCCCCAAAAATGAAAAGGTACTGCACCAACCTTGAAAAGCAAAGATGCAGCTATGAGAAATACACCTACTAAAAGCAAAGCCCTTGAGTATACTCCCTCGCTTATCAGTTGCTGCATAACTTGCAGATCGAAGGTACCTGTGGCGCCATATATAAAAGCAATTCCAAGTAGTAGAAAACAAGTAAAGAAACTACCCGTAAAAAAATATTTTACAGCAGCCTCGGCTGAGCTTAAATTTTCTTTATTAGAACCAGCAAGCACATAGAGCGGAATTGACAAAATTTCCAAACCAAGGAAAAACATCGATAAATCGCTGAATCCAATAAGAATTAATGCCCCGCAAAGTGAAAACATGAGCAAGGACATAATATCGGCTGCATTAGATTTTTGTTTTCTAACTTTATCAAAACCGGCTATCAGAATGGTTAAGGTGAGACCAATGCAAAGCAGTGAAAATCTTAGCTCATCTTTACCAAAATTAAGAATGTTGTATTTGACAAAGGGCGATTGATACTGCCCCTGAAAGAGGAATAATATTGCAGCAGCAAGTAATCCGATTATTGAAATAATAAGCGGCCTCAATGGATTTGCCGACATTCCTGCAAATAAAGCAATAATCGCTGTTAAAAATATAATGATAATTGAATCCATGAATCGTTGAATTGTTTGTGGCAAATATTTCTACTCAGGTTTAGCGTTTATGCTGTTTACAATATTATTCAAACAGGGCTCCATAAAATCCTTGAGTAATTGGGGAAAAAGACCCAACAAAAGGATCATGGCGCCAAGTAGTAGAAATACAGCCAATTCATTTATAGTCAAATCCTTGAAAGAATCTATTTTTGGAAAACCAAACATACTGATCTGAAATGCTCTGAGCATAAAAACTGCTCCGAAAACCAAGGTACTGGCAGATAATAAGCCCATACTGATATCAAAGTTGAATACCTCGTAAATAATGATGAACTCACCGATAAAACCAGCAGTAAATGGTACAGAGACCGAGGCCAGCGTAATAACGGCAAACCAAAATCCAAAGCTTGGTGCTAGTTTGGCAATACCGCCCATATCACTCAGATTTTTTGATTTCAGACGCTGTTCCAGTATATCTGCCACCAGAAACATACCGACAGAGAGCAGGCTATGGTTCAGCATTTGTACAGAGACGCCAAACAATGATTCAACATTAAATACACTGATACCTGCAGTTATAATACCTAAGTGGCTTAGCGAGGCATAGGCAAAGAGTACCTTAATGTCATTTTGTCTTATGGCAACAATAGCTCCGTAAACAATACCAATCACACTTAAGATCATGATTGTCCAAACCGTAAGTTCTTTCACTTCTACACAGAGGGGTATCATCCATTTTATCATACCGAAAAGCGCCATTTTGAGCATAATTGCTGAAAGCAACATGGTACCTGCCATTGGTGAACTGGTATAAGTGCCAGGTTGCCAGCTATGCAATGGGAAGAGCGGTATTTTAACAGCAAAGGCCAAGAGAAAACCTACCATTACAAGTGTGGCGATCTGTGGACTCAACTCTACGGCAAGTAATGCTTCATAATCGAAACTGCCTGCCAGTCGGCCCAAGGCAAAAAAGGACATAAGCATGGCCAGCGAACCTGCAAAGGTGAAGAGGAAGAAACGGAAAAGAACAGGATTATTATTTTTATCACCGTATAAAAACAGTATCAAAAGTATAGGCACTAAGGTCAATTCCCAAAAAACATAGAATAGCATACCATCGAGGGAAAGGAAAATTCCGTTCAATCCAAATAGCATAAAAAAGACCAGTGCATGAAAAACATTATTTCGAGCAAGATCTCTGTTATAATTTGAAAGTAATATCAGCGGTAAGGTAATGTTTGTCAGCAGCAGCATAAGCAGCCCCAATCCATCGTAGCCCATTTTGAAGGTCAGGCCCAATGGAAAAACTTTGTTCGGATTGAGCACATAATGTGTAGTAGCAGGATCAAAAGTTGCAGCATGCGCTATGACAATCCCCAATAAAGCCAAAGAACCAATCAGCCCATAATGTCGTACAAGTGAAGCAGGAATAAGGAAAGACAACAATCCTAAAATGAGGGGTATATATATCAGTTCCAAAATTGTAGTATTATAATTGAATAACCAATAAAACAAATTAAGCCGATGAGCATCCAAAAGATATAGCTGCTTAAAAAGCCCTGTTGCAGCTTAGCCACAACATTTCCCATAAAACCAAAAACTTTTGGAAAAACACGAAGTGATCTTATCAAGATGCCAACTTCGAAGGACTTATAGGAGTAAGTAGCAAGTCTATCTATCGGTATTACAAATACAAAATTGTAAATCTCATCGAGGTAAAGCTTTGAAGCAGAAATTTTTTGCCAACCCTTTAGCTCAGCATCGGGCAGAGCAGTTTTCATTTGTCGGGCATAGGTATTGTAAGCCCATAATAAAATTCCAATCGTGAGCGCGCTTGCTGCAATCATCAATGCCCATGTAAATGAAGCTTCCGGATGATGCGGATGTATGGCTGATAGACCCTCTGTACCCTTTGTAAGGTATTTATCGAACCAATGTGCTGAGCCGTGAAAAATAAGTCCGGGCAAATTAATAATGCCCCCAAACACTGAAAGTATGGCCAAAAGCATCAGTGGCAGCGTCATCGAAATTGGATTTTCTTTGAGATGATGTTGCGTATCTTTATCTATTTTTACAGTCCCGTGGAAAACAAGAAAATACAATCGGAACATATAAATTGAGGTCATGGTGATGACCGCAATGAGCAAAGCAAAAACGACTGGATTATAAGACCAGGCAGAGGCAAGGATTTCATCCTTGGAGAAAAATCCGGACATTAACGGAAATCCGGAAATGGCCAAAGTTCCGACAAGAAAGGTTATATGTGTAATTTTAAGGTATTTTTTCAAGCCGCCCATATTTCGAATATCCTGTTCATGGTGCAGGGCATGAATAACACTACCTGCGCAAAGGAAGAGCAGCGCTTTGAAAAATGCATGTGTGGTGACATGGAACAAAGCTACGGTATATGCCCCAGTTCCCAATGCAACAAACATAAGCCCTAGCTGTGAAACAGTTGAATAGGCCAGTACTTTTTTAATATCGTTTTGCCTTAAAGCCGAAAATGCTCCATACAGTGAGGTGAGCAACCCGATATAAACAATGATATCTTTGGTCAGTGGCGCCAACTCGAAGAGGTAATTTGATCTGATAATGAGAAAAATACCTGCTGTAACCATTGTAGCGGCATGTATCAATGCAGAAACAGGCGTTGGCCCGGCCATTGCATCGGGAAGCCAGGTAAGCAGCGGAATCTGAGCACTTTTTCCGGTAGCGGCAAAGAAAAGCGTCAGGGTGAGTGATGTTATAAAGGTAGCGGATACTGTAAAATCTTTTGCACTCACAATTTTGTAAATATCAGTGTATTCAAGTGTGCCGAACTGATTGATCAGTAAAAACAGCGCTACCAACAAACCAACATCCCCTATCCTATTCATGATAAATGCCTTTCTGGCAGCCATGCTATTGGCAAATCCGGTTTCGGGATCGGAATAATTGAATCCAATAAGTAGAAAAGAACAGATACCTACACCTTCCCAACCAAAGAAGAGCATAAAATAGTTACTTCCCAACACCAAAAGGAGCATAGAAAACACAAAGAGATTCAGGTAAGTAAAGAATTTATAATAATCTTCTTTCTCAGTGATGTAGGCCGTTGAAAATAAATGTATGAGGGCGCCTACTCCCGTGATAATCATTGTCATCCAAATAGAGAGCGCATCGAGGTAAAAACTTGCATTTATGCTGGTTTCTCTAATTTTCAGAATGGTAAAAAGTGTTATTTTCTCTGCTGCTTCAAAATTAAAAAACAGCAAAAGCGAAAGACCAAAAGCAGCAAAAACGACAGAGCAGGCCAATATTGCAATCAGTCGTTTGGGTAAATAAATTCCAACAGTGCCATTGATAAGTGCTGCAAACAGCAGCAGCAACATCATCAGACCTAAGATAATTTCAGTAGACATCAGCTTATCCTTTTAAATTGTTAAACAAACTGATATCGGTCGTTTTGAGGTAGCGGTAGCCCATGATAATGATTGACAAACCAACCGTTGCCTCAGCTGCTGCTACAACAATAGTAAAAAACACAAAAATCTGAGGATCGGAACTGCCATAATGGGCCGAAAAAGCCACCAAAAGCAGATTTACTGAATTAAGCATCAATTCGATACACATCAGCAGTACAATCATATTTTTCCTGATCAGCATCCCGAAGGCTCCAATAGAAAAAAGTATAATGCAAAGTATTAGATAATAATCCATGGTTTAATTGGGCAATTTTTGCCGATTACATATTATTCAATAATCTCTTTTTCTTTTTTGGCCAGCATCAATGCACCGACCATTGCTGAAATAAAGAGAATGGAAGATATTTCAAAAGGAACCAGATATTTGGAAAACAATGTCTGTCCCAAGACTTTTACATAACCTATATCGGTTCTTACGCCTTCAATTGATTTAAAATCAAAACTATCTTTGAGTGCTGCAATTAACACAATCAGGAATAAACCGCCTATAATAACAGAACTTATTTTGAGCATGTAGGCTGTCTTCTTAATTTTATCCTGACTCAGATTGAGCAACATGAGTACAAAAAGAAAAAGCACCATGATAGCACCAGCGTAAACAATGATGTTTACAATGGCTAGAAATTGGGCATTGAGTAAGACATAATGAGCCGAAATGAGAAAAAAAGTTGCTACCAGAAAAAGTACGCTTCTGATAGGGTGTTTGCTGAGAATAACCATGAGCGCAGTGCCAATAGTAAGTCCTCCAAGTATCCAAATAAGTATATCCATGTCAGTTATTTAGTTCTTTTTCCGCTATCCTGTCTTTTGCTAATATCGATGCGATTATCGAGCGGTTCTACTAATTGATCTTTTCCATAAATAAATTCACCTCTTCCAAATTCGGTAGGAACAATCCTGTCTGTCAGAAAAATAGCTTCTTTGGGGCAGGCTTCTTCGCAAAGTCCGCAAAAAATACAGCGCAGCATATTTATTTCATAAACAGCAGCATATTTTTCTTCACGATATAAATGTTTTTCATCTTTTTTGCGTTCAGCTGCGATCATGGTTATAGCTTCGGCGGGGCAGGCGACGGCACAAAGTCCACATGCGGTACAGTTTTCTCTTCCCTGCTCATCCCTTTTCAGCACATGCATTCCTCGATAAACGGGTGCAAAAGGTCTGAGTTGTTCCGGATATTTTACAGTTTGTCCCCTGCGCAACAGATGTTTAAAGGTAATGAACATACCTCCTACTATTGCAGGCAGATAAATCTTCTCCATTAAAGTCATCGGTTTATCGGAAACAACCTTTTTTCTATTTGTTAATGTGAGCATAATCGTTTAATGATATTTTACTATTTCCAAAACCATCCTTGATAAGCCGCTATAGCAAAACCTGTAATCAGCATATTAATAATCGAAATTGGAATCAATGCCTTCCATCCAAGGTGCATCAATTGATCGAATCGAAAACGAGGCAGGGTCCAGCGAATCCAGAAAAAGAGAAAAATGAAAAAGAATATCTTAATAAAAAATACCAGAATGCCAAGTATGGCCAGCGTATTACCGCTAAAATAATCCATTCCGGGAAAATTATAACCTCCAAAAAAGAGAATGGCCATCAATGCCGATGAGATAAACATCGCCACATATTCTGAGAACATATAAAGGCCAAGTTTCATCGAACTATACTCGGTATGATAGCCGCCAATCAGTTCCGAGTCACACTCAGGAAGGTCGAAAGGTGCGCGGTTTGTTTCAGCCAAAGCACAGGTAAAGAAAACAACAAAACAGATCGGCTGATAGAAAATATTCCAATTCATGCCATGTTGTTTTGCGATTATATCGTTCAGGCTAAGGCTTCCAGTCATCATGATGATGGTGATGGCAGAAATGCCCATTGCTAACTCATAGGAAATCATCTGAGAAGAAGCACGAACTGCACCGAAAAGTGAATATTTATTGTTAGATGCCCAACCGCCAATCATAATTCCATAAACACCAACAGAAATTACACCGAAAATGAACAAAATTCCATAATCAAAATCGGTCACCTGCAAGGCGATTTTTCTGCCAAAAAGTTCCAAAGGAGGCCCCCAAGGGATAATTACGCTTGGAATGAGCGCTACAAACATAGTGATGCCTGGACCAATGATGAAAAGCCATTTATCGGCATGCTTGGGAATAAAATCTTCCTTCATGAACATTTTTACACCGTCGGCAATAGGCTGTAAAAGCCCAAAAGGGCCTGCTCGGTCGGGACCTATTCTATCCTGAAACCAGGCAGCAACCTTACGCTCGAAGTAAGTGGCATAGGCCGCAACCCCAAGCGATATGAGGAAGATGATAAAAACCAGTGAAAATTTTTCTATAATAAAGGCAAAATCCATTACTCAATTTTTTTGTGATGTTGGCCAATCTTGGTTTCATATTTTCCCTGTGAGATAACCGAATGTCGGTCTACTTCTCTTGGTCCAATAATATTCCAATTGGATTTATCTTTTTTCTCAAAACGGCATTCGTCGCAGATCCAGGCAGTTTTATCATCGATGCTTTCAACCTCGTCGTATTGGTCCTTTCGGGTAGTGACCCTGTAGATTTCATCGCCGAACATCCAAAGCACTGCTTTACCTGAACATTTTGAGCAGGAACATTCGGCCTCCATTGGCTTTAGGAACCATACCCGGCTTTTGAATCTTGCTGTTCTGTCGGTGAGCGCACCTACCGGACAAACATCAATGACATTTCCGATAAAATCAGTGTCTAGTGCATTTTCAATATAGGTACTAATTTCGGAATGTTCACCACGGTAAAGCACTCCGTGAACACGATCTTCGGTAAGTTGATTGGCAACATGCACACATCGGTAACATAGAATGCAACGATTCATGTGCAATTTGATATTTTCTCCGATTTCAATTGGCTCGAAAGTTCTGCGTTCTTCCTCGTATCTTGTTTTTTGAGCACCATGTTCATAGGCAAGGTCCTGCAGGTGACATTCTCCGGCCTGATCGCAAACCGGGCAATCGAGCGGATGATTGATGAGTAAAAATTCAACAATACCGCCTCTGTTTTCAAATACGCGTTCACTGGTTGAATTCTTTACTACCATACCGTCCATACAGTTTGTAGAACAGGATGGTACCAACTTTGGCATCGGCGTTGGATTGGCAGCCGAACCTGCTGTAACCTCCACAAGACAAGTACGGCATTTGCCACCTGTACCGGGAAGTTTGCTGTAATAACACATAGCCGGAGGAACAATCTCTCCACCAACTTTGCGGGCGGCATTCAAAATCGTTGTTCCGGGTTCTACCTCGATTTCTATATCATCGATTGTAACTTTTATCATTGCTTTAAATCAGTTGTTTGATTTTATTTATAAAACTTAAGCAAGCGTGGTTGATTTTTCTTCAATCATTCCGTAATTACGTTTCTGTGCTCCTTGCGGCTCCTTCACATGCCACTCAAACTCATCTCTGAAATGACGAATTGCAGCGGCAACGGGCCAGGCTGCAGCATCCCCCAAAGGACAGATCGTATTACCTTCAATTTTTTTATTAATGTCAGCCAGGAGGTCGATGTCGCGTAAATTACCATGTCCGTGTTCAAGGCGGTTTAATACTTTTTCCATCCAGCCGGTTCCTTCGCGACAAGGAGAACACTGACCACAGGATTCGTGCGCATAAAAACGTGCAAAATTCCAGGTATTACGAACAACACATTGGTCCTCATCGAACACAATAAATCCGCCAGAACCAAGCATAGAGCCACTTTTGAAACCACCATCGGCAAGGCTCTCGTAGGTCATTAGTCTATCCTGACCAGCTTCTGTTTTGCATACGAGATAATGTGGAAGGATTGGAACGGATGAACCTCCGGGCACACAGGCCTTCAGTTTTTTTCCATTGGCAA
Organism: Saprospira grandis DSM 2844; assembly: GCA_945888475.1. Taxonomy (GTDB): domain Bacteria; phylum Bacteroidota; class Bacteroidia; order Chitinophagales; family Saprospiraceae; genus Saprospira; species Saprospira grandis_C. The sequence goes on from CAMDAB010000043.1 coordinate 11,810, forward strand.
TGCCTCTGCAATAATTATCACCATATATAAACTCCTCGACACTGAGTCCCATTTCTATTTCATACACACCCGGACGTACTAGATTTCCACATGCTGAAATAAGCTTTGTACCTGTACTTTTGCCGATTCCGATACTTGCATAATGCTCGCCGCCATGATTGACAATTGGCACTACTGCAGCGATGGTTTCTACATTATTTACTACTGTGGGACAGCCCCAAAGACCTTTAACCGCTGGAAATGGCGGTTTCATGCGCGGATTTCCTCTTTTGCCCTCCAGCGATTCGAGCAGCGCAGTTTCCTCTCCGCAGATATAGGCCCCGCCACCGGGAGCCACCACTAGCTCGAGATCATAACCCGAACCTAAAATATTTTTTCCTAAAAATCCATGCTGATGCGCCTCTGCAATTGCTTGTTGGAGGATGCGGAGAATCCACATGTATTCACCGCGTATGTATATAAATGATTGATTTGCCCCAAGCGCATAACTCGCTGTAATCATACCCTCGATGAGCAGATGCGGAATTTTTTCCATCAGGTAACGGTCCTTGAAAGTACCGGGCTCTGATTCGTCGGCATTACAAACCAGGTAACGTGGAACACCTTCTGGTTTAGCCAAAAAAGACCACTTCAAGCCAGTTGAGAAACCGGCTCCTCCCCTGCCTCTCAGCCCTGATTTTTTCACCTCTTCCACCACTGCATCGGGCGACATTGTTTTCAATGCCTTTTCTACAGAGGCATAGCCACCGCTCTTGCGATAGATTTCAAAAGTTTCGATTCCGGGAATCTCTATATTTTCAAGCAGCAGTTTTTTTCCTGACATTGCTATTTATTTTGCTTCATTTCTAAATTGTTCAATCAGCTCATCAACCTTTTCTGTTGTGAGATGCTCATAATTTTTACCCTTGCACTGAAACATGGGACCATAGCCGCAGGCACCCAAACATTCTACTGTTTTTAATGTAAAAAGTCCGTCTGCGCTGGTTTCTCCAACCTTTATATCCAATCTTTTTTCGATGTGCTCAATGATTTTATCGCTTCCAACCAGCATACATGGACCTGTACGGCAGACTTCCCAAACATGTTTTCCAACCGGTTCGATGTGAAACATGGTATAAAAAGTAACCACCTCATAAACTTCAATGGGTTTGATACCCAAAATAACGGCCACCTGATCCATTGCATTGATAGTCAACCATCCGTTTTCTTCCTGAACAAGGTGCAGAATTGCCAGGATGGCGCTTTTTTGTTTTCCTTCAGGATATTGTGCAATAAGATCGTTGACCTTGGCCAGCGATTCGGGTGAAAACTCGAACTTTTCGGAATATTTGTTGGATGTATCTGTATGTGTTTTCATATTATGCGTCTAATTCTCCGGCAATTACGTTCAAAGAACTCAATGTGAGTACAGCATCGCTGATGCCCTGACCTGTTATCATTTCGGGATATGCCTGATAATAAATAAAGCAGGGCCTGCGGAACTGCAAACGGTATGGCGCTCGTCCACCATCACTGATGAGGTAGTAACCAAGTTCTCCGTTACCGCCTTCCACACAATGATAAACTTCTCCTGTAGGTATCTTGGTCTCTCCCATTACAATTTTAAAATGGTAGATGAGTGCTTCCATGTTGTTGTAAACCTCCGATTTAGGCGGCAGGTAAAAATCAGGCACATCGGCTTTGTATGAGCCTTCGGGCATATTGCTGTAAGCCTGCTCTATGATGCGCAAACTCTGTCTGATTTCTTCCTGACGGACCATAAAACGGTCGTACGTATCGCCATTCACACCCACAGGTATTATAAAATCGAAATCTTCGTAAGATGAATAAGGACTGATGACCCTCACATCATAGTCAACACCAGCAGCCCTCAAGTTTGGTCCGGTAAATCCATAATCCATGGCTCTTTCTGCTCCAATTGGACCTACGCCTCTGGTGCGGTCCATAAAGATTCTGTTTCTCGAAAGCAATGAATCGAACTGCCCGAAAATTTTTGGAAACTCCTTGAGAAAAGTTTTCAGTTTGCTGTGAAAGGCAGAAGAAAAATCACGTTCAAAACCGCCAATTCGACCGATGTTTGTTGTTAGTCGTGCACCGCAGACTTCCTCGTACAATTCATAAATTTTTTCACGCTCCTGAAACATATAGGTGAATCCTGTAAGCGCTCCGGTATCTACACCAACAACTGAATTACAGATCAGGTGATCGGCAATACGTGCCAATTCCATGATGATAACCCGCATATAATCAACTCTTTTTGGCACATCGGCACCAATGAGTTTTTCAACTGTCATATGCCAGCCAATATTATTGATGGGCGATGAGCAGTAGTTAAGTCGGTCGGTTATCGGAGTTATCTGATTGTAGGGTCTTCTTTCGGCAAGTTTTTCAAAGGCACGGTGAATGTAGCCAACCGTCTGTTCAGAAGAAAGAATTTTTTCGCCGTTTACTTTAAGAATATTCTGGAAGATACCGTGTGTAGCAGGGTGGGTCGGTCCAAAATTTATGGTAGCAATATCGCCGTCTATACTATCGACAGTTATATATTCTTTGTACTTCAAATCTTTGCTTAACTCTTCCATACTAGCTTTCACTGTTTTTGAATCGCCCGAAATATCTGTCATCTTTATCCTCGCGGGTGGCATCTTCGAGATGATATTCCTTTCTAAGTGGGAAATAATCCATAGAATCTTCGTTGAGTATTCTTCTGAGATTTTTGTGCCCGTCGAAAATCACTCCGTAAAAATCGTAGGTTTCTCTTTCCATCCAATCGGCACAAGGGTAAATATCCATCACCGAACTGATATTCGGGTAATCGATTGGCAAAAAGGCTTTTATTCTGATTCTAATATTTTTAGTCCAACTGTGCAGATGATAGACCACAGCAAGTTCTCTGCCTGCATTATCGGGATAATGAACAGCACCAATCAATGTTAAAAAATTGATGGCATATTTGCTGTCTTTCTTTAAGAATTGTAAAATTTCTCGAACAGTTTGCGCTTGAATTTCAATGTTTGGAACATCAAAAGCATCTTCCGAGGCCAGGACGGCATTGGGAAAATTTTCCTGAAGATATTGAACAATCTCTTCTTTATACTCCCTGTTCATCGTTAAGTTTTATATCGTATTTTTCCATTAATTCCTGATATTTTGGTTCGTATCGTCTTCTCATCGACTCGTGCCGTACCAATTTCTGGATGTTGATGATGCCGTCGATAATCTGTTCGGGACGCGGCGGGCAACCAGGTACATACACATCAACTGGAATAATTCTGTCAATTCCCTGTAATACGCTGTAAGTATCGAATATTCCGCCAGAAGAGGCACAGGCTCCAACAGAAAGCACCCAACGTGGTTCTGCCATCTGTTCGTAAACCTGTTTTAGAATTGGGCCTAATTTCTTGGAAATTGTTCCTGCAACTATCAATAAATCAGCTTGTCGAGGCGAAAAGGACATACGTTCCATTCCAAAACGTGAAAGGTCATAATTACTACCCATGGTTGCCATGAATTCGATTCCACAACAGGACGTAGCAAATGGCAATGGCCAAATTGAATTTGACCTTGCCAGAGCGACCGCTTTGTCTAATGTAGTGAGCTGATAGCCTTCACCGTTGATTACTTTATCATTTATTTCTCCCATTCGAATCCTCCTTTTTTTAACACGTAATAAAATCCTACCAAAAACAGGCAGGCAAATATTACAACAGCCAAAAGACCCTCAAGTTCAAGACTGTAAAAATTTACCGCATAGGGATAGAAAAATATTACTTCCACATCGAAAAGTACAAATAGTATGGCGGTCATAAAATATTTGACCGATACTGGGAACCTTGCATTTCCCTCCGATTCGATACCGCATTCAAAATTTTCGTCCTTGACTTTCGATTTGATCCTTGGGCTCAATACATGCGTCAGTAAAAGTGTAGTGACTACAAAGCCCAATGCAACAATTACTTGCAACAACAACGGAAGGTAATTTATATTCTGAATCTGATCACCCATTTATTTAAAATATAATAATTTTATAGAAGTTGAGGGGTATCACCTGAATACCTTTTCTTAAAGCGACACAAATTTATAGTTTAGACCAATACTTTAAGAATTTTTTAGTGTAAAAAATACACAACATTGAAAAAAGTCGCCTAAATATTTTGATTGCTGCCATAAAAAAGAAAAAATAGAAGTTTTTATTCAATTTTAGCGACGAGCAGCATAAGCTTATATACATGCTCAAAAATGCTTCAGTTTATAATTTTAACTTTTTATAATTATATTTATGAAAATGACTTAGCGCATTTAATGATCGGTCTGATAGCCTTAGTTTTGTTGCATAATTAAAATATCATGTTTATGAAATTTACGCTGTCGCTATTTATTCTTTTCTTTCTGTCTAACACTGTTTTTGCACAGGAAACTCTTGAAAAAAGATCTTCTTCTATTTACTTTGAAGGCTTTGGTAATAATCTCTATTACGGACTTTTTTATGATACTCGTTTCAACCAAAGTTCAAAGGGTTTTGGAGGGACGATAGGCTTTGGCGCATTTCAACGCGTATCGAATGAAGCCTCTTGGGGTCCGAACGGAAATAATTTCTCCTTAAAATCAATCAATTCAAATTATTACAGTACAACGCTTATGCTGAATTACCTTTGGGGAAAAGGTCCGCATTGTTTGGAAGTAGGTGCCGGTGCAGTCTTTTATACTGCGCGCAATTTTGGCTATGGCTTTGTCAGAGGCGATGAAGATCAGTTTAGTTCTGTTTTTGGTACGATGTCGATGATGTACCGACTGCATCTGCCCAAATCAATATTTCTCAGGCTGGGATGGACTCCCTTTTTTGGCATGGCAAACGATGGCTTTGTTTTTATTCCTTATCAGTTTGGATTTGGGGTGGGATATGCTTTTCAGTGAAAGAAAGAATTGAAGAGGAAAGAGTATAAGAGGAAAGTGTATAAGAGGATAAAAGAGAAGCTGGGATACCAAAAGACAGTGCATTGGCACAATTAACCAGTACTCCAGTTAAATTCAAACTTCAGGGGATCTGAATGCTCAAACTGTAAGCAATAAGAAAGACTTACAACTTCCTAAGAATTCGAATAGGAAAGCTTTACTAAATTCAAAAATATCACAAATGAAATTACAATATATTATAATTGCTGTGTGCTTTGTCACATTTCTATTCCCAAAGCTCAGCGCACAAGAGGGTCCGCAAAAATCCTCTGCCATTTACCTGAATGGTTTTGGAAATTCCATGACTTATGCCCTAACTTATGATACCCGTTTCGCAAACAGGCCCGATGCATGGGGAGGAAGTATTGGAGCCGGTGGCTTTGCACTTTCAGGCGATTACTTTCTTTCAATTCCGGTTCAGGTGAATTATCTTTTTGGCAAGAAAAATCATTTTTTTGAGATTGGTGCCGGAGCGACTTATTTCGTTGGCAATATGCGTTGGCTTGAATTTGGTCACAACAATGAAACCAACAGCAATATTTTGGGCACACTCAGCTTTATGTACCGTCTGCAAATACCAAAAGGATTTTTTCTAAGAACGGGCTGGACTCCTTTTTTTGGTCAGATGCACTCCAATGATATTAGGGACGATTTCTCAGGAATAAGCAGGTCAGGAAAATCCTACTTCGGTGTACAGCCAGGCTGGATGGGAATTGGACTGGGCTATTGCATTAGATAAGGATGAAAGAGTGAAAGATGAAAGAAAGTGGATTTTAATATCAAACTGCGTATAGAGATAATTTTTTAGCTTCGGAGATGCGCTACATGTAATTAAAAAAAATCCAAAGGATTTTGACCGATCCCTAAGGTGGTTAAATATCGGGTACACATCTCTACCGATCCGTTCATTAGCAGCGGCATTAAAATACCGCACTCCTTCGGTACTGTTTTTCACAAAGGCTGAAGCCGTTTGGAATCTCGTCTGCATGACGAGACGAATCTAAATCTTATCTCTTCGCTTCTTTTCTCTTCAACTCTAAATCCTTTCACCCTTTCCACTTTCATCTAATTAGAAACACAGATCTGGACTTTGTCCTACACAGATGGAACTGATGCACACAGATAGGGGCGTCAATACTGATCCGATAGCTATCGGATTTCACAGATTAACTACGCTAATACAGATTTAAACGGATTGAGCGACTTGGTTGATAAGACTTTGTGTTCTCTGTGTAAATCTTTGTGTGCTTTGTGGTAAAATACATTACTAGCGTCACACTTAGGCTATTTTCACGCAAAGATCGCACTTGTGTATTTAGAAATATCATGCGGAATGGATTTTGACCGACCCCATCGGGGTCAAATACTGGTAACAGACACCTTAGTGACTGTAACCCGACCCCGTCAGGTGGTCGTACACATCAATGCCGATCCGTTCATTAGCTGGGGCATTAAAATACCGCACTCCTTTGCTATTGTTTTTCACAAAGGATGAAGCCCTTTGGAAAAAATTCGTTGAATTTAAAGCGGCATTAAAATACCGCGCTCCGTTGGTAATGTTTTTCACAAAGGCTGAAGCCGTTTGGAAAAATTCGTTTCAACGATTTAAAGGGATTGACCAACTTGGCTAAAAAGTCTTTGTGGTGCTCTGTGTAAAACTTTGCGAACTCTGTGGTAAAATTTAACGTTGTGCAGCGGCATTAAAATACCGCGCTCCTCTGCTATTTTTTTTTCACAAAGGTTAAAACCGTTTGGAAAAAATCTTCGTCTCGCCTGCATGACAAGATCAAATTTCTTTCAATCTTTCCTCTTTCACTCTTTCAATCTTTCTTTAATTCTTTCATTCTTTCCTCTATTATTGTAACCCATCACAATATATTTTTCAATAAATTGTAATGCATTACAATTTATTCGACTTATATTTGTAGTCTATTACAAAAAAATAAGTCATGGAATCATTGAACGAGATAAGCAACCGACTTATCAATCAGGTTAAAAATCTATTTATCAGGAGTTTGGCAAATCAGATCGACTGGACTCAGCGACTGATTGAAATCAGGGGCAGCAGAGGCGTTGGCAAAACTACCTTATTACTGCAAAGGGCAAAAGCGATTACTCAGTCGGGAGGAAAAGTGATGTATGTATCATTGGACCTGCCACAGTTTTTTAGCCAAAGTCTGTATGAATTTGCCGATAACTTTGTAAAATATGGCGGAGAATATCTCTTTCTGGACGAGGTGCACCGCTATCCGGCCAAGCACAAAGATTCCGATTGGTCTTTGGAAATTAAAAATATTTATGACAGTTTTCCAAACCTTAAAATAGTCTATTCCGGCTCCTCCATCCTACATCTATATCAGGGAATGGGCGATTTGAGCAGAAGAAAGGCTGCTTATCTGTTGCATGGACTTTCTTTCAGAGAATATTTGGAAATTAACGGCATTAAAAAATACGCTTCTTTTGGTTTGGAGGAAATACTTTCATCACATCAAAAAATTGCCAGTGAAATGCTGGAAGATTTGAAACCGCTTGTTCATTTTAAAAATTATTTAAAAACCGGATATTATCCCTTTCTTAAAGGGAATGAGTATGTATATTTCAAGCAATTACAGGATGTTGTAAACCTAATTATCGACAGTGACATTCCCTACCAGACCAATATATCCAATACTGCAAGAGAACAGCTCAAAAGGTTGTTGGGGGCCATTTGCACTACCGTGCCTTATGTGCCAAATATGAATACCCTGGCCGAACTTATTCAAATCAGCGATCAGAGAACCCTTTTGAAATATTTGTTATTGCTCGAGGAGGCGCAGCTGATACATTTGGTGAGAAGCGATGCAAAAGGCAATAAACTGATGCAAAAACCTGATAAAATCCTTATCAACAACTGCAATTTAATGTATGCACTGGCCATGAAAACGAGTGATGTTGGCACTCAAAGAGAAACCTTTTTCTACAATCAGCTCTCCTATCAGGAAAAAGTCAGCTATTCCGGCAAAGCCGATTTCCTGGTCAACAATGAATTCCTCTTCGAAATTGGTGGCAAAGGCAAGACTAAGGCGCATATAAAAGATCTGGAAAAGGCATATGTAGTAGCCGATGATATCGAAATTGGCTTTGGCAATAAAATTCCGATCTGGTTATTTGGGTTTTTGTATTAGGGGCGTCAATATTTTTTAAAAAAATCTTTTATTCTTTCAACTATCTGCGGCATTAAAATACCGCACTCCTCTGCTGTTGTTTTTCACAAAGGCCCCCCCGATAGCTATCGGGGCATTCGAGGGCCGTTTGGAAAAAATTCGTTGAATTTAAAGCGGCATTAAAATACCGCACTCCTCTGCTGTTGTTTTTCTCAAAGGCCCCCCCGATAGCTATCGGGGCATTCGAGGGCCGTTTGGAAAAAATTCGTTTCAACGATTTAAAGGGATTGACCAACTTGGCTAAAAAGTCTTTGTGGTGCTCTGTGTAACCCCGAAAGCTTTCGAGGGTTTGCGAACTCTGTGGTAAAATTTAATATGTGCCGGGGCATTGAAATACCGCCCTACTGCTATTATTTTTCACAAAGGCTAAAGCCATTTGGAAAAAATCTTTCCTCTTTCATCCTTTCACCCTTTCAGCCTTTCATCTAATTAGAACACAGATCAGGACTTTGTCCTACACAGATCAAACTGATTCACACAGATTTTTTAGTGGTCAATACTGATCCGATAGCTATCGGATTTCACGGTTAACTACGTTAATACAGATCCGATAGCTATCGGATTAAACGGATTGGCCAACTTGGTTAAGGACTTGTAAGCCGCACGGTTCGATAAATTCCTCACATCGATGAAAAGGAGAAATTGACGCACAGAGTTTTTTTTAAGCTAAGATTCTGTGGTTAAATTACTATTTGAGCCTCTTTCCTCTTCAAATCTTTTCTCTTCTAATCTTATTTTCCAAAACTGACGCAGGTCATATCACCTTTGGTTTTCAGTCATTGATTTCGGGGTAACAAGGGCCTACCTTTGTAACATCAAATAATCAAAACGAATTTAAAATCAATAAAATATCAACGTCATGAAAAAGTTATTCATCCTCACAATCGCAATCACAGCTTCTTTACTTTTTGTTCAGTGCAAAAAATCTGAAGTATTAACTGAAGAAATTATCACAACTGAAAAGTCACTAACCGGCAACGTACTTGAAGGTAGCAACTGGGAAGTGCTGACAGTAGTTTCAGTTCCAAAAAATGTGAACATCAGCTTCAGCGTAAAGCATCCAAAAATGAACTTCTACAATGACTATATCGAAATGAAACTTGGAAGAGACATCTGCAGCAAGCATTACTTGTTCGCAACCGACAATATCACTGTTGATTTCGCAAGCTGCACAATCAGCAATCCAAATCACCAGTCTTTGTCTGACCTTATGGAAGGTGATTTCCAATACATCATCTCTGACAGTGGAAACGAAATGATCCTAAAAAACAATTCAGAAACTGAAATTACATTGCGCAGAGTAGCTCAGTTGGGCACTTCAACTCCTGTATCTACTTCAATGTCAATCAACACAACAGTTCAATAAATTTTATAAACTAAACAATTAAACAATCGAAGCTACTCTGAAAGGGGTGGCTTTTTTTTGTCAGTTTACAATGTCTGTATGAACTGAGTGCATTTTTAACTTACTCTGCAAAAACATAGTTCAAATCGATTTCCATTCCTGGAAATTGTGACGAACTGAGCGTATCTTCTTCGGTGTAGGGTTTAGAACCTACATAAACACCCACTTCATTCAAGGTGTAAATAATGACTGATTTTTCAGCACTGAGTACAAGCCAGTATTCATTAACACCAGACTCCTGATATACTTCAAATTTTTGTTTCAATTCTTTTTTGGTATTGCCCGGAGATACAATTTCAATAATCAGGTCGGGAGCACCAATGCAACCTCTTGGATCCAGTTTATGAGGGTCACAAACTACGCATAAATCGGGCTGTACAACAGTGGTAATTTCAACATCTTTGGTTTCATCTTTTTTTATTGGAAGTCTCACATCGAAGGGGGCGCTGAAAAGCTGGCAATTTTTATTTTCGAAATACAGACCCATTCTTATGGTCAGCTTCCTCGAAATAATCTGATGGGACAATCCGGGTGCCGGTGCCATTTTTACTACTAAACCTCTGATCAGCTCTATTGTCTCATCGAAAGACCATTTGAGATAATCGGCATAGGTATAGGTTTTATTAAGATCCAGATTTATTTTTCCCATTATTGAAAATTTTATAATGTTGACTATCAAATTTATAACTGTACAACACCTATTCCAAATAGCAACTTGTACAAAGATAAGGAAAAACAATATTTAAATTACCTGTACTGAGATTTTTGATTAAAATACCGCCCGGCCGCCCCATTTTTGCCTTTCGTCCCTCAAGGCCTATTTGGGGCAGCCTTTTTCTTTACTTTTAATGTAACTTTAACGTTCTTTCACCCTTTCAACCTTTCAACCTTTCATCTTATAAAGTTATTCAACTGGGGAGAGCAAGCGGAAGCCCACGCTGCAGTGCCTGCCGTCGGGGAGCCAGCTGCTGCGGTCAGCCACAAGGCAGCCCTCGGCATAGTCGTACCAGCTGCCGCCACGAATAACCTTATGTTTGCCCCCGTCCGGCCCCTGAGGATTTTTGGAATAAGCTTCATTAAGTCTGTAATCTGCATACCAATCATTGCACCATTCCCAGACATTGCCGCTCATATCATAGATGCCAAGTTCATTGGGCTTTTTTTCTTTAACAGGATGTATTTTACCGTTGGAATTTTCATGACACCATGCTACTTCATTGATATCATTGGAACCGGCATATTTGTAGCCTTTACTCAGTTTTCCGCCTCGGGCGGCATACTCCCATTCTGCTTCTGTAGGCAGTCGGTATTTTTTGCCCGTAAGCGTATTTAATTTTTTAATAAATTCCTGACATTCGTGCCAGTTTACATTGGTTACAGGATTGTCTTTCCAGGTCTTGTCTTCACTTGGGTTATTGCCCATCACTAGCTCCCACAACTCTTGTGTAACAGTGCTGGCCTGCATATAAAAACTACTTACAGTAACTTTATGTGGAGGAACATTAGGTAATTTGTCGTCACCCATAATAAATTCGCCACCTTCTACCAATACAAAATCATTTAGAAGATGCTGTATCTTTTTTAAAATTGATTGCTTATTCCAAAAAAATCCAAACATAGGTTTTAGGTTTTAAAAACAGGGCATTTCGGCAATGCTACTAGGCCCTGTTTGTTTTTAAGAAATTTTAATGAAAATTATAAAAATCCATACTTAACATGTTGATAATTTCTTTTTCAAAAGTAAAAATTTTTTGTAAAAAAGAAGGCCTTGCAGCTATAATACGAATATATTTTTTGCGTATTGCAGCTTTCTTAGTTCTATTCCTTTTACGTTGATTTTGAAAAGTTATCAGAAAGCAAATACATTTATTTTGCGAAGTTTATATTTTTCAGCATGTGAGTAGCATATAAGGGAAGAATTTTTACGGAGATTTTTAGATGAATTATGAGCAAATTAAAGCATGTAATTTACTTTTTTGTAAAAAATCCAAACCAATATTGATAGCTTTTTGCTAAAAATCCAAACCAATGATGCACAAAAAGTGCAGAACAAACAGTGTAAAAATTCGTATTGATCTATATTACAGACTTTGTGTTGCGCTGTGTAACCCCGAAAGCTTTCGAGGGTTTGCGAACTCTGTGGTAAAAATACACTACGAGCGTCACACTTAGGCTATTTTCACGCAAAGCCGCAAAGCCGCAGCAGATCCCCCGATAGCTATCGGGGTCACGCAGAGACGCAGAGATCGCACTTGTGTGTTTAGAAATATTAAAGGAAAAAATCCAAAGGATTTTGACCGACCCCATCGGGGTCAAATATTGGTAACAGACACCTTGACTTGTCCTAAAATAGGTTTACACAAAAAGTGTAAAAATGAAAGTAAAAAGTAAAGTTATTTTAGGACAATGGATAGAAAATAGGTTATTTCTGTCGAAAGAACAAAAGCGGATAATCATTGAAGATTATTTATCTGGTAAAGAAACAAAGCAAGCTGTTTATGAACGTCATACTGGTTACACAAGCGAACATGGTAAGATTTCAAAATGGATGAAACAACTTGGCATAATGGATAAAAGTCAAAAAAGTGGTAACTTTGTGTTTATGGCCAAGCAAAAGAAAGAAAAAGGACAAAACGACGAAGATTTCGATATCCTAAAGCTCAAAAAGCGAGTCGCTGAGTTGGAAAAGCAACTGCAGGTAGCAGAGATGAAAGCCATTGCATTTTCTACAATGGTTGATATTGCGGAGAAAGAGTTTAATATTCCAATCCGAAAAAAGCACAATACCAAGCTATAGAAGCAATGAAGGAAAACTTCAAGAGTATAAGTTTAGCCGACTTGTGCTCATGGTTTGGTGTAACCAGACAGGCTTATTACCAGGGTAGAAATCGAGTTTTGAAGGATTTAATCGAGCAAGAAATATTGCTTGACAAAATTTTTGAAATACGCAAAAATCACAAGCGCGTAGGTGGGAGAAAACTGTTTTTTAAACTGGAACACTTTATCAAAGATCACAATATAAAAATGGGCAGAGATGCGTTCTTTGACTTTCTTAGAGAACGTAACCTACTCATAAAACAGCGAAAACGTTACCATGTAACCACAAACTCGAACCACTGGATGAAGAAGCATCCAAACCTGATTAAAGATATAGCCCCCCTTGGACCTAATCATATTTGGGTAAGTGATATAACTTACTGGAAAACAGCAGGTGGAAACTATTATATAAGCTTTATCACGGATGCCTATTCAAGAAAAATAGTTGGCTATCATGTTGCTGATACGATGGAAACAGCGGAAAGCTTAGCTGCTTTGAAAATGGCAATTAAAACAATAAAAATGGGACCTTACGGACTCATACACCACTCTGATCGAGGCGCACAATATTGTAGTTCAGTCTATGTAAAAGCACTAAAGAAAAATAATATTGGCATATCAATGACAGAGAAAGGCGATCCATTAGAGAATGCCATTGCTGAACGCGTTAATGGAATTATAAAGGGAGAATATTTATTTGATTATGAGATAAAGTCACTTGAAAAAGCAAAAGTAGTCCTAAAATCAGTTGTCAAACTCTACAATGATGATCGACCTCACTCTAGCATTGCCTATGCATCTCCTTCTTTAGTGCATGAAAACGACATGGACATTGAAGTAAAACGATTATGGAAAAATTACTATAAAAGGCATCAAGTAGGTGAAACAGCAGTAAATTGCCCTTCTAAGTAATATTAAAATGATATGACCAGTGTAGGGTTTTTTAAGGCATGTTGTCCTCAAAAAGTATAGGGATTTGCTTGTTTTTCAAACCCCTATCTCTGACTTTTCGTCGGACGTTCAAGGTATCCCTTGTTTGGTTGCTCCCCAGCAGAGCCATACTCCGTTTTATTGAACTTCCAAATGTAAGAAAATAAAATTTAACCCAGTTTAATTGAACTTAGCCATAATTTCAATTCCAGTTGAAAACTTAAAAATGTAAAACTATTTTAGGATTAAATTTAAAATGTAAATTTGTATCAGGACTATCAATAAATTTTAGTTAAATCTGTAAACTTTTTTTAGGACGAGTCACTTCTCCGAAGCTGGGGATGTTGCGCTTCTCCGAAGCTATCAATGTTGCGCTTCTCCGAAGCTATCAATCTCTAATCGCTCAATTACTTTCCAGGGAAAGTGTTAATAAAATGTTAAAGAGTGGCAATCCATTTTAGAAGGGCATATTATTGCCAATTATTTAACCTTTTAAACACAAGAATTTATGGCAGATGTATTTTCACAAATTGATTTACACATTGTTTTTGCAGTAAAATACCAACGGGCACTTTTGGCGAAGGAGTGGAGAGATGATGTATATAAATACACAACAGGAATTATTCAGCATTATGGACATAAGCTATTATGTATAGGTGGAGTGGAAGACCACGTCCACATTTTTATCGGATATAAACACACTCAATTACTTTCCGATTTAGTAAAAGAAATTAAAAATTCATCGAACGATTATATTAAATCAAATAATCTTTGCAATCATAAATTTGCTTGGCAAAATGGTTATGGTGTTTTTTCGCATAACATTTCTCAACGGGATGTTGTTATCAATTATATTTTAAATCAGGAGGAACACCACAAGAAGAAGTCATTTAAAAAAGAATATCTTCAAATGTTGGAAAAATCACAAATAGAATTCAAAAATGAATATCTTTTTGAATTTTTTGAATAATTTTGAAATTTACGTTACGCTGCTCTGCAGCTAGGAATGTTACGCTTCTCCGAAGCTAGGAATGTTACGCTTCTCCGAAGCTGGTTTACGTTACGCTGCTCTGCAGCTAGTAATGTTTCGCTTCTCCGAAGCTGGTTAACTTACTGAACGGAACAAGCCCCAGCGGGGCGAAACGTTCCTAGCACCGAAGGTGCGTAAAATGGGGGAATCAGCTTCAGAGAAGCGCAAAATTAAATTATAAATTTTAATCCATTAAAAAAAATATAAAACCAAAATGAACTTCCTCGCACATCTCTACCTCAGCAAAGATTTACCCGAAGAGATGATCATCGGAAACTTTATTGCAGATGCAGTAAAGGGCAAGGCTGCCTATGCTGCTTTTCCTGCAGGAATTCAAAAAGGAATGGATTTTCATCGCGAAAT
>CAMDAB010000044.1 GCA_945888475.1 Saprospira grandis DSM 2844
TGGAACAGTGCTGTCATCATTTCGATTTTGAAGCAGAGCTGGCCTTATGCTTTGGTGGTATTCCTCATGACTGCTTACACCAGGGTGGATGCTGTCATGCTGGAGCGCCTGTTGCCTGAGGGTAAAGGCAGCACAGAGGCGGGAGTTTATGCTTTTGGCTACCGTTTGCTCGATGCCTTTAATATGATTGGCTATCTCTTTGCAAGTTTATTGCTTCCTATGTTTGCCAAAATGCTGAAAGATCGGGAGCATTTGGGAGAACTTTTGAGGACTGCACATCAGTGGATGCTTTTTTTTACCCTTACGCTCAGTTTTTGCGTTTTATTTTTTGGAGATGAGCTATGTGCTTGGATGCTAAAAGGGGCAGATAATCATACTGTATCTGTTTTTCAACTACTCATTTGGAGCAGTATTTCATCGGGGATCATTTATGTTTTTGGGACCCTCCTAACCTCAAATGCCAATCTTCGTCAAATGAACAGTGTTTTTGCCATAGGTATTTTGTTGAATGTCGCCGGAAATGCAGTGCTGATTCCATATTACGGAGCATGGGGTGCGGCATTGGCAACAGTTGTGACACAGAGCTTTGTAGCTGTTGTAGAAATTTACTTAGTATTCAGACTAATTCCTGCTGCACGTAGCTTCTTCCGTATTGCTGAAGTTTGGAAACTATTGTTACTATTATCCGGTATTTACCTTCTGTTCGGTATGGCCAACAGTTGGCTTAATCCATTTATAGATTGGAGATTAAGTCTTTTATTGGCTGGATTTTGCAGCCTTGCCTGGGCCGAAACCATCGGCGCTGTTGAAATGAGGGGATTTTTTCAAATATTAAAATCTAAAAAGTAATAAATTACTACCTTTGCGCAGTTATATTGTGTTAATTACAAAATAAACCCTTAACCGATTCCTAATTTTCATGGATTCAAATCAGCAAATGGATAAAAGCTCCTTGAGCAATCAGCCCGATTTAAGTTTTAATTTACTGGATTTGCTTGCCTCTTTATGGCGTTGGAAAAAACAGATCCTAATACTTATGGCCGCCGTATCCTTAGGTACAGTTGTTATATCTTTGTTTCTACCAAATTACTATACTGCAAGTTGCACTTTCGTCCCTGCTAACGAAGATAAAGATCTTTTTGGCAAAGACAGCAAAAATAATTCGATGTACGGCGACGAAGAAGCAGTAGACCGTGCCATCATTTTTGCAAATTCTGCTCCTATGGTCGATTATATGGTAAAAGAATTTAAACTTTCCGAGCGTTATGCCATCAATGCAAGTACGCCCAAAGGCGAATCAAGGGTTTCAAAGCGCTTTCTTAAATTGTATAATGTCAAAAAGAATGATCATGGCGGAATAGAAATCAGCATGCAGGACAAAGATCCTCAAATGGCAGCCAAGATGCTGAATGCAGCTATTGCAAAACTCGATGCCTTGTACAAACAGGCAACTCAGCCAAATAAAGATCTCATGATGAAGACTTATGAAGCTGCATTGGACAACAAACGTAAAGAACTGAAAGACATAGGCGATTCGCTTTTCTTGCTCAGAAGAAAATATGCCGTTTATGATGTAAAAACACAGGGGGAGCTACTCTCTACGCTATTGATGGATACTGAATCTCAATTGGCTGAAAACTCTGCAAAACTCGAAGCCTTCAGGAAAATAGGCCGTGCAGACTCCATCGCAAATCTCAGCGCCAAAGTTCAGGGTTTAAATAAGAAATTAGAAATACTCAACAGCAAATCCGATTCGGTAAATTCCTCAATTAGCGTAAATGCCTATAATGAAGGTCGGGAACTCATCATGTATTATGACGCACAGACAGTAAGTATCAACATTGACATTGCCGAAATTTTACAGGAATATACCCGGTTCAAAGCACAGGCATCGTCAACAACATCTTCCATTATCACCTTGGAACCTGTACAGATTCCCAAAATAAAATCTTATCCGGTAAGGTCAATAATGGTATTGGCAGCTGCATTTCTTTCGCTAATGATTGGAATCATAGGAGCCTTGGTAATCGATCTAAACAAAAGAATAGATTGGAAAGAGGTTTTGAACAAATAGAAATAAATCGATTTGAATGCCAGCAACACTCAGTTCCGATAATCTGATACGAGAAAAACTCTTTTGGATTTTGGGTGCAATCACTGCACTGTCCTTGTGGTATGCAATTACTACAGGTGAGGAACTTCTTTTGGCCATTCCATTTACATTGATTTTAGGCTATCAAACCCTGGTAAATTATCGGCCGATTTATTTTCTGCTTTTTGCCAGCATTCCAATTTCTACTGAATTTTACCTTAGCAACGGACTCTCCACCGATTTACCTTCAGAGCCTCTGATAGTGGGGCTAATGCTGGTATATGTCTTACAGGCAATTGCACGGCCCGACTTGATTGATGCAAAATTCTTTAGACATCCGCTCACGCTGATTTTGCTGGCGCACTTCCTTTGGATTGCTTTTGCAGCAATTCTATCCTCAAACCAAACAGTTTCTATAAAATTCACCGTAGCTAAATTTTGGTACCTGGCTACTTTCTTTTTTCTTACCGGCCATCTCATGAGAGATGAAAGGCAAACCTGGAGGCTTTGGTGGTGGATTATTATTCCACTGACATTAGCAACTTTGAAAGTCATTTTACACCACGCAAGTTTAGATTTTGGGTTTAAAGAGATTAATGCTGCAACAAGCCCATTTTTTCGAAACCATGTCAATTATGCAGCCATTCTTGCGCTAATTCTTCCAATGCTTTGGTTTTTTTGGGGTAGATATCGCCGCTGGACAATGGCTTGGTGGGTTTTGGCAGCAGCAGCATCTTTGCTGTTTTTTGGGGTGCTTACGGCTTATACAAGAGCAGCTTATGTAGCACTTTTTCTAGCAGCAGTCATGTATTTTGTGATAAGATTGAGACTGATGCGCTGGGCTCTTTTGGGAGCGGTTATGCTTGTTCCCCTCTTTTTTGCATACATGATTTACAATAATAAATTCATGGACTATGCCCCAAGTGAAAGGACTGTTTCCCATGTCGAATTTAGTGGCATTGTTGCTGCAACCTATAAAATGGAGGACGTTTCAACTTCTGAGCGTTACTACCGCTGGATTGCAGGGATCCGTATGTCGTTTGAACACCCTGTCAGTGGGGTTGGTCCAGGAAATTTTTATTTCTTTTACAAACAATACACCCTAAATCGTTTTGCCACTTATGTGAGCGATAATCCTGAAAAATCGGGCATTCACAATTATTTTCTCATGACGTTGGTGGAACAAGGCTGGCTTGGACTTCTATTTTTTTTAGCAATGCTATTTTACACGCTCATCCTTGGTGAAAGGGTTTATCACGAATCGGGTAGCAACATAAACAGAAAAGCCTTGGTCATGGGACTCATGCTTATGCTTACAGTTATCGATGCCTTCTTATTGATGAATGACATGATTGAAACTGATAAGGTTGGCAGCTTTTTCTTTTTTAGTATGGCAATATTGATTAATTTGGATTTGGCTAATAAGAAGGAAGCTGTTCGTTCTTCGTTAAGAAGTTGATTGTTCTTTGTTGAGAATTTGTTGGTTCTTGGTTAAGAAGTTGATGGTTAATTGTTTTTAAGTTGTTCGTTCTATCGTCTCAAGTCTAAAATCTAGCATCTAAAGTCTTAAAAAAAGTTGTTCGTTCTTAGTTAAAAAGTTGTTCGTTCTTGGTCAACCTATTTTAGGTACGCACACATCTTTCATTCTTTCACCTTTCATCTTTCATCTATAATCTTTCATCTATAGTAAATGTCCATAAGCAAATACCTAAGCGACTTTGTCCGCTCTTTCAAAATAACCTATACAATTAGCAATCTGTTCAATTACAGCAAGTTGAAAGGCAATGCAATGTTATACAAAAAATACGGGTTAAAAAAATCAGTCATCTCCCCTATTTCAAGTAAGGATTTTAAGCAATTGCCCCCACAGCCACAGCCTTGGCTCGATGAGAAATCATTAAAAGATGTCTCCAAAGCGCATGCTGAATTTCAAAGTTTTCCCCAAAATATTCAGGAATCAATTATTAACTGGTCGGAAGATGGTTATGCCATTCTGCCTGGATTTTTTGCCAAGGAGGCTGATGAGGTAAACCGAGTTATCAAAGAAAAACTGAAAAGCGGCGAGTTAAAATTTCGCTATGGCAATAAAATTATGTTTGCGCTAAATCAGTCTGAGCTTATTCGCAGAATGGGAAATGATATCTTGATGACTAAAATTTTAAGTTTCCTATTGGGTAAAGAGGTAAAACTTTTTCAGAGTATCAATTTCATTGAAGGCAGTAAACAGCGGGCGCATTCCGATATTGTACACATGACCACCTACCCGCAGGGATACCTCATTGCAATATGGATTGCCTTAGAAGATATCAAAGAAGAACAGGGTGCTCTTTTCTACTATCCCGGCAGTCATAAATTGCCTTATATTCTGAATGATGAGTTTAACAGCGGCAGCTCATATTTCCGTTTGGGTGCCAACTCTTACAAGGCTTACGAAGACAGAATTGAAGATGAAATTAAAAACAAGGGACTACAGAAAAAAGTGTTAGAAGCCAAAAAAGGCGATGTGCTAATATGGCATGCCAATCTGCTTCACGGCGGCTCTGCAATCACAAAACCGGGCTCAACACGCAAGAGTATGGTTTTTCACTATTATGCCGATGGGGTAATCTGTTATCATGAGATTACACAGAGACCGGCAGTTTTTTAAGGAAAAAAGATTTTAAGGTTATACCCTAAAGTAATATCTTTGTGCACTTAAACCAAAAACACCAAAATGTACAATTACTTAATAAACAAAGACAAAAAACTGGCTGTCATCGGTCTTGGTTATGTTGGATTACCGATTGCCCTTGCTTTTGCAAAAAAAATTAAAGTCATCGGATTTGATATCAATTCCGAAAGAGTGGAACTGATGAAACAGGGCATCGACCCATCAAAGGAACTGGAATCATCGGCTTTTGAAGCTTGTGATATTGAATTTACTGCAGATCTGGAAAAACTTCGTGAGGCCAATTTCTTTGTCGTGGCGGTCCCCACTCCTATCGATTCACACAATATTCCAGACCTAAAACCGCTCTTATCAGCTTCAAGAACAGTTGCAAAAGTTTTAAAAACCGGCGACTATGTCGTTTTTGAGTCGACTGTTTACCCTGGCTGTACCGAGGATGACTGCCTGCCAATTCTCGAAGAATTATCGGGACTGAAAGGTCGTGTTGATTTTAAAATCGGATATTCGCCCGAACGTATCAATCCAGGCGACAAAGAACGTACCATTGAAAAAATTATCAAAGTAGTAGCAGGTTGCGGAGCTGAATCATTGGAAGAAATAGCCAAAACCTACGAACTAATCATAGAAGCTGGCGTTCACCGCGCTGCGAGTATCAAGGTAGCCGAGGCTGCCAAAGTCATTGAAAACACACAGCGCGACCTTAACATTGCACTGATGAATGAGCTTTCACTCATCTTCGACCTGATGGATATTGACACCTACGATGTTTTGGCTGCAGCCGGTACAAAGTGGAACTTTCTTAAATTTTTCCCCGGTCTTGTTGGCGGCCATTGTATAGGCGTTGATCCTTATTACCTCACCTATAAGGCACAGCAAATGGGTTATAATCCCCAAGTGATTCTTAGTGGAAGACGCATCAATGACGGGATGTCCGACCATGTAGCCAAGAAAACAGTGCAATTCCTTATAAAAAACGATAAAAGCCCCAAAAAATCAAAGGTGCTCGTCATGGGTGTCACCTTCAAGGAAAATGTGGCGGATATCCGCAACTCAAAAGTAGCAGATGTTGTCAATGCCTTGAAAGAATATATGGTCAATGTCGACATTACAGATATTCATGCTGATTCAGATGAAGTTCATCACGAATACGGTTTTAAATTAACTGAAAATATTGGAAATGAATACGATGCTGTAATCGTAGCTGTGGCTCACGATGAATACAAACAGCTTTCTGCCGATTATTTCCGTTCTATAATGAAGGAAAATCCTATTCTGATTGACCTGAAAAACCTATACGGAAATTTCAATAATACTGAGATTGAACGTTGGTCGCTCTGATCATACAAAATTTAGTACTGAATAGGCATTTTTCAATTGAAAAATGCCTATTTTTGTATGTTTTAAATTGATTTTAAACTAGTTTTATGAATTATATGAATAATATTTATAGCATCCTTCTAATCCTTTTCATCAGTAGCGTAGTTTACGCCCAACCCATCGTCAATTTGGGTAATGACACGACCATCTGTTCGGGCAATTCTGTAACACTGAATGCCGGAAATCCAGGTGCTTCTTTTTTGTGGAGTACAGGCGCTACTACCCAAACCATAACGGTGAGCAGCAGTGGCACCTATTGGGTAGATGTTACGAATGGGGGGACGACGAGGGATAGTGTGGTGTTGCTGGTGCTAACTGCAAGTAATTTTACTGCAAATGACACTCTAATATGTTCCGGTAATAATACCGTATCAATCAACCAATTATCTCCAGGTGTAATTTTTTGGTGGGACAGTCCCTCAAATGGAAACATTGTAAATGTAGGGGACAGCCTAAATTCAAATTTCACAAGTACAGACTCTTTTTATATACAGGGTTATGCCACTCAGAATTCTTTTTCAGCCGGACTTCCTAACAATAATCCATCTAGCCTCGGAGCATCAACAGCTCAAAGCGCAAGTTTTGGATTCAATAATTATGGTATTTCATTTAGTACCTCTCAAAACATTTTAATTGATTCTGTAACTGTTTATGCAGCATCAGCGGGTACCTTTAATGTTGTACTACTCAATAGTTCTAACAATGCTATTTTTACAAAGTCCTTTACGGTAAACAGCGCAGGTGCCCACAGGCTGGGTTTGTCTTTTTTTGTACAAAGCGGCAGCTACAGCCTAGCTATCAATGCAATCAACGGCACTTCCTTTTTTATGTTCTTTGCCGTTACGCCGAGCATTTATCCACTTGTTTATGATTGCGTGACATTAACAGGTGGCTATGGTAATGTAAATTTTTACAGTTATTTCTTCGATTGGAAAATCACTAAATTTTCAAATTGTGTCACAAATTTTCAACGCCTAATTGTCAATGTCAATCCTACACCTCAGGTTTCACTACCCACCGATACAATTTCCTGTGGCAATGATGTTTCTTTTAATGTAACATACCCGGGAGCAAGCTATCTTTGGGATGATGGCACAACAAATCCTGTAAGAATTATCCAAAACTCCGATACAGTATCCGTAATTGTTCAGATTGGAATATGTGCAGCCCGAGACAGTACAATTGTATCTATCATTGATACTGTAGGTTTTCAAACCAGCGATACCTCGATTTGTGCAGGCACGCACAATATTTTGGTCAATCAGACTTCACCTGGCGCTCTATTATGGTGGGACAACCCCGTAGGTGGCAATTTGGTGAATGTGGGCAATACTTACAGCTCAAATTTCATAAACTCCGATTCTTTCTACATACAGGGCTATGCCGTTCAAAATTCTTTTTCTGCAGGTTTGCCCAATAATAATCCATCGAGTCTTGGCAGCTCAACAGGCCAAAGCGGTAGTTTTGCTTTTAATAATTATGGTCTTTCTTTCAGTACATCTCAGACAATTTTACTAGATTCGGTAACAGTTTACACTACATCTGCAGGTTCTTTTAATGTAGTTCTACTGAATAGTTCTAATGCAGTCATTTATACCAAATCCTTTACGGTTAGTAGTGCAGGCGCTCAGCGAATTGCTCTTGGCTACTTTATTCAGCCCGGCAATTACAGTCTTGTTGCCAATAATATCAGTGGCACATCGCTGTTTATGTTTTTTTCTATTACTCCCAGTATTTACCCGCGCACTTATGATTGCGTAACCATGACAGCAGGTTATGGAAACCCAAACTTTTACAGCTTTTTCTTCAACTGGAAAATAACCAAATTTTCCAGTTGTATCAGTGGAAGAAAAAGGCTTATTGTAAATGTCAATCCGACACCCAGTGTTTCGCTGCCTGCAGATACCGTTTCTTGCGGACTGCCTGTTACATTCGATGTCAGTTACCCTGGAGCTACTTACTTGTGGAATAACGGAACTACGACCTCAACAATTACAGTCCAGAATTCTGCGAATGTTTCGGTTCGTGTGCAATTGGGTATTTGTTCGGTATCTGACAGTACCATTGTTTCAATCATTGATACCGTTTCTTACAGTGTTAGCGATACTCTGGTCTGTACAGGAACACATAATCTGAGTGTAAATCAGTCTACTCAGGGTGCTATATTCTGGTGGGACAGTCCATCGGGTGGAAATTTGGTGAATGTGGGCAATACTTACAGCTCAAATTTTTTGAGTTCCGATTCATTCTATATTCAGGGCTATGCCGTTCAGAATTCTTTTTCTGCAGGTTTGCCCAATAATAACCCATCGAGCCTTGGCAGCTCTACAGGACAAAGCGGCAGTTTTGCTTTCAATAATTATGGTGTTTCATTTAGTACCACTCAAAGCATCTTACTCGATTCAGTAACAGTTTACACTACGTCTGCAGGTTCTTTCAATGTGGTTTTACTGAATAGTTCAAATGCAGTCATTTATACAAAATCCTTTACGGTTACAGGCGCAGGCGCTCAGCGAATTGCCCTTGGCTTCTTTATTCAATCCGGCAATTACAGCCTTGCTGCAAATGCTTTAAATGGCACATCGCTGTTCATGTTTTTTTCTATCAGCCCAACTATTTACCCGCTCACTTATGATTGCCTGACCATGACATCCGGTTATGGAAACCCAAACTTTTACAGCTTTTTCTTCAACTGGAAAATAACCAAATTTTCCAGTTGTATCAGTGGAAGAAAAAGGCTTATTGTAAATGTCAATCCGACACCCAGTGTTTCGCTGCCGGCAGACACAGTTTCTTGCGGACTACCTGTTACATTCGATGTCAGTTACCCCGGGGCTACTTATCTTTGGAATGACGGTTCAACCAATCCCATAAAAACAATTCAGAATTCCGATACCGTCTCAGTAAGTGTTCAATTAGGTATTTGTTCTGCATCAGACATTTCTGTCGTTTCAATCATAGACACTGTCTCCTTTACCGTTCCTGATACCACTGTTTGTTCAGGGAACAATATCGTTTCTGTGAATCAGACATCACAAGGAATTTTGCTTTGGTGGGACAGCCCAATCGGAGGTAACCTAGTTAATACTGGCAATTCATTTAGCTCAAACTTCAACAACAGCGATACGTTTTACATCGAAGGCAATTCCATTATAAAAAGCTTTTCTGCCGGATTCCCTAACAATAACCCCTCCAATCTGGGAAGCTCAACAGGGCAAAATGGAAGCTTTGCCTTCAATAACTATGGTATATCTTTCAGTACTACGCAAAAAATACTAATTGACTCCGTAACCGTTTATACAACATCTGCAGGTTCATTTAACGTTGTTTTGCTCAACAGTTCCAATGCAGTAGTATATAGCAAATCATTTTCAGTAAGCAGTGCCGGTGCCCAAAGACTTGCCCTTTCATTCATTGCGGAATCTGGAAATTACAGTTTAGCAGTAAACAACATAAGTGGTACTTCCTTATTTTTATTTTACAGCATTTCACCCAGTATATATCCAAGGGTGTTTGATTGTGTAACTTTGACTTCCGGCTATGGCAATCCAAATTTTTATAATTATTTCTTCGACTGGAAAATCAAGACATTGAGTTGTGCAAGTTCAAGGAAATTGAAAAAAGTAAATGTTTTACAAACTCCAATTCTTAACCTTCCAGTTGATACCTTTGGGTGTAATGGCCTATTAAGTTTAGATGCTAATAACCTCGGAGCCAGTTATTTATGGAGCAGTGGGGCTACTACCTCAAGTGTACAACTAACGAGCACTAATGGATTAGATTCTATCTCTGTAATTGTCAGCAATGGGGTCTGTTCCGATTCTGCTTCGACAAGATATACAGTTGTGGACAGTTTAACTTTTCAGCCTTTCGATACTACAATATGTGGAGGCAATTTATCACTTAACATCCCAAATAATTTCGGAGAAACCGGTTTGATTTACTGGTGGGATAGCATAAGTTCAGGCAATTTATTGGCTGTTGGCAACAATTACAGTGTTGAACTTTTCGATAGCACTACCTTTTATCCCGAAATTAGACCTGTTGTTAAAAAAACAAACGAAGGCGTGTCTGGAAATTTTGTTTTGAACACAAGTATTGGTGGTTACTATGGATTTTATGGTGACCATGGTAACAATTTCGATGTACGAAACGAAATTTATCTGGATTCTGTTACTGTTTATATAGATAACTCTCCGCTAACTTCAACCCTACAGATTATTTCTCCCACTGGTCAGGTTATTTTTGAAAAAAATGTTACCCTCTTACCCGGTATCAACAGATTGGCTATCGGCCAGGTTCTCTACCCAGCTAACAATTATCAATTGCTTCTAAAAAATATCGTTGGGGGTGGCATGATTTTTTGCGATGCGCCAACACCTTTTCCTTTGAATTATGAAAATATCACTGTAAGAAACGGCATTGGCTTTGCAAATAACTATTATTTTTATAATTGGGTCATTCGCAAAACTGCCTGCCCCGGCATTCGTAAACCTATTAACGTCAACGTGCTTCCAACAAGAAATATCAATTGGCCAGTAGATACAATCATATGCGGCGGAAGTATAAGTTTAGACCTTAGTTATCCGAATTCAAGTTATCTGTGGAATGATGGACAGACAACTTCTTCCATCATTGTATCAAACATTGATACTATTTGGGCTGAGGTAAGTACTGGCATTTGCGTATCGAAAGACACCATCCTTGTTTATCTGTCCAACCCACCAACACAGCTTAATTTTCCATCTGACACGACTGTTTGCGGCGGTTTATTAACACTAAACGTGAGTGGAAATGCGGCAGCTTATGCTTGGTACAACCAGCAAAGCGGCGGGCAGCCTATTGCCTTCGGAAACCAGGTTTCGCTAAATGTAACAGATAGTACTGCTGTTTTTGTAGAAGGCCTTAATCTGCTAAGATCATCCACTACTTTCGGGCATCAGACAGTACCTATAAACAATGGCGCATATACAAATATTGGCGGTTCTAACTACCCAACCCGAGGCCTTTTGTTTGATATATATAAAACGTTGAGACTGGATGAGGTTTCTGTTTTCACAGATGGCCCTGTAAATTCAGAAATTTCTATTAAAAATGAACTCGGCTTTGAAATTTTTAGAACCAATGTTAATATAAGTTCAGCGGGAGAGCATGTAATTGCCATTAACTACATTCTTGAACCGGGTAATAATTACAGTATCTGGATGGAAAACATACAGGGCAGTGGTCGTCTGTACATAGTCAGCAACTACGCATTTCCATTAGTTTATAACGAATTGCGTTTAAAGAATGGCCTACCACAAGCTTTATCGAATCAGTATAATAGTTTTTACAAATGGCGTGTATCGACACCTGCTTGTGCTACATCCAGACAAGCTGTTCAAATAAATGTGCCAGAGTATCCACAAATTTCTATGCCCGCTGATACAGCAATTTGCAACGGAACTTCCTTAAATATTATAAGCATGATAGATGTTCCTACTTACAATTACTTATGGAGTAATGGAACAACTAACAATGACCTAACAGTCAATACAACAGGAAGATTCAGCGTAACTGTAACCAATAATGGATGTTCGAGCGTTAAAGACATCCTTGTTCAATTTCCTGTTAATCCAGCCGATCCTCAGATTGCAGATAGTAGTATTTGCAGTCCAACCCTACTCAATCTTTTACAAAATCCTCAAGGTGGACTTGTTGTTTGGACGGATCCAATAGGAACGCCTCAATATATAAGCGCTCCATATCAGGTTTATCTATCCGATACGGCTTATTTTACAGTTGAGTATGCTGCCAGAACCCAGACCAGGATAGGAGAACAACAACACCCTGACCCTAACGACATCAGTAGATATGAAGGTTTTATTTTGTCCAATACTTTCGATGTACTTGAACCAACTGTATTAGATTCAGTCGCTGTTTATTTCAATTCGGCTCCTATAAGTTTTGATGTAATTTTAGCCGACAATTCGAACAATATTGTAAATCGGAGGACCATGACATTATCTAATGCAGGTACTAAAGTTTTTCTGCCATTAGATTTTATAATAATGCCCGGCAATAACTACCAGTTGTATGTCGACAATATTGGCAGTGCTAAATTCCTGGTTGACCGATTTGTATCATACCCTCAAAGCAGCAGTAGTGGCATAGCTGTGCTTACAGGAACCGCATTTAGCGGAGTATCTTACAATTATTTCTATGATTGGCATTTCAGTTATGCACTGAACAATTGTTTTGCTTCCAACAATGACAATTTCACCATTCAAGTTACCCTGCCGTTACAATTGCCCGACTCTATATTTACCTGTACGGATATTCTGCTCGATGCGGCTGTACCTGCAGCAGTTTCATATATTTGGAACAATGGCGCTACAACATCAACTCTGCTTGCTAGCCAAAGCGGTAATTATACTGTCACTGTTAGCGATGGAGCGGCATGTAATTATAGCAGTACAACCCAAGTTCAAACTCCGGAAAGTATTGTATTTAATGACATCAATGGCATTATCTGCGGCAATCTGCTTGGAACAAACTATGGTTCAAATGCTCAATTTATTTGGAATAGCGGAAGTACAAGTCAGCAGTTGACTGTAAACACTCCCGGTCTATACAGCCTATCAATAACAACAGAGGATGGCTGTATTGTTAGTGACTCAATAATAATAAGCGCTTTAGAAAATCCACCTGTAGTTGATATCGGCGATGTTGTCAACATCTGCGATGGAGACACACTGGATGCAGGATTTGCCGGATTGGGTATGACTTATTTGTGGAATACCGGTGCAAGCACTCAAAGTATAATTGTTACAACAACCAATACATATTCAGTTACCGTAACTTCTGCTACTGGATGCAGCGGCGCAGATTTTGTTTACGTGAACAAGGTCAATCCCCCTTTAGCTGGTTTTAGCAGTACTACAAGTGGTAATGCTGTTTCATTTACAAATACGTCTCAGGGAGCAACGAGTATCTTATGGCAATTTGGTGATAACAGTTCAACAACACTTAGCAATCCATTTCACCTATACCCCGCCCAAGGTTGTTATCTCGTAACCTTGATTGCTACAAACAGTTGTGGAACAGATACGCTTGAACGCTATCTGGCAGTTGGTGTTGATCCGGCGGGATGCGGAGCTACTGCAGCTATGGAGATTAATGATATCAGTACTAATATTCAGTTAATGCCAAACCCCAACTACGGTGAATTTTCATTGGTAATTGCTGAAGAAACTATTGTACTCAATGAGATTAAAATCTATAGTATTCACGGTCAATTGCTTAAAGAGATTACAAATATCCCAAGCGGAGAAAGGAAAATAAATGTAAATATTCAGGATGCATTGCCGGGCATTTATATCCTTGTATGTAATTCTGACAAAGGCAGTGCCGTATTTAAATTCAGTAAAATTTAATCCAAAATAAAGGAATTCCTCAAGAAATAACCCTGTGCCAAGTCGTAAAAAACTTCAGGAAATTAATTTCTAAGTCTTGCCAATAGCTTGGTTTTGTTCAGGCACAAAGAATTATTCAGTTTCACAAAATTAATGTTGGTTTTAGGGCTTTTCAAAAAAAGCTGAATAACAATTAACATTAATTGTTAATTTTGAGGCTTAAATAAAGAAGTGATTGAAGACAGTCAATATAAATGAAAAAAATAATCATAGAACCTAGGTCCAATCCGTTTAAAATAAATTTTTCCGAGCTTTACAGTTATCGGGAACTTCTTTCTGCATTGGCTTACCGCGATCTCAGGGTTCGATATGCACAAACCTTTATAGGTTTTCTTTGGGCATTTATGAACCCTATTTTCTCCCTGCTTATCCTTACCTTCGTTTTCGGAATTGTAGCTAAAGTAAATCTGTCTCCTGGCTACAATGGTCAGGAAATTCCACATTTGCTTTACACCATAGTCGGGTTGGCCGGTTGGACCTATTTTTCCGAAGTTTTTGCTCAGGCAGGGTCCTCAATTATCAGTGCACAGCAGATGGTTCAGAAAATTTACTTTCCCAGACTGGTTATTCCACTTTCGAAGGCAATAACTGGCCTGGTTGATCTGGCCGTAAATTTCATTCTGATTACTATTCTGCTCATTATTTTTGGTTACAAACCTTCTCCAAATATTGTTTTTCTACCATTGTTTATAACAATTGCAGTATTGTCCGGATTAGCTGCCGGAATTTGGATGAGCGCCCTAACGATTCGATATCGCGACTTTCAGTACATCACGCCAATGCTGTTGAGAATTGGTATGTTTATTACGCCCATTTCATATCCATCTGCAGCAGTCCCCGAACAATACAGAATGTTTTTTTACCTGAACCCGATTACTGGTATAGTAGAGGGTTTGCGTTGGTGTATTCTGGGTGGCGAAGCACTGAATCCATACACTTATATTTCGTTTGTAATTATTATAATTTTACTGTTATTGGGAGTGCTTTATTTTAATAAAGTAGAGAAGATAATGCCCGATATAATTTGATTTATGTCTGAAACCATCATAAAAGCAGAAAATATATCCAAGCTCTATAAACTTGGCGTTGCCGGAAGCGGTAGTCTGTACCAAAGCTTGGGTATGGGGTTGAAATCATTGTTGAAAGGCAGAACAAATTCAGCTTCACAAAAAGATTTTTGGGCACTCAAAGACATTAATTTTGAGATTAAAGAAGGCGAAGTTGTTGGCATAGTAGGCAGAAATGGGGCAGGCAAAAGCACCCTGCTCAAAGTTATGTCAAGAATTACTAAACCCAGTACCGGGAAAATAGAATTGATGGGTCGGATTGCTTCTTTATTGGAAGTAGGCACGGGTTTTCATCCTGAACTAACAGGCAGGGAAAATATTTTCCTGAATGGTTCTATTCTTGGCATGAGCAGAGTCGAAATCAGACAGAAGTTTGACGAGATAGTTGACTTTTCAGGCATTGCTGAATTTTTGGATACCCCGGTTAAAAGATACTCCTCTGGAATGTATGTCAGACTCGCTTTTGCAGTTGCCGCACACCTCGAATCTGAAATTTTGGTGATTGATGAAGTGTTGGCTGTGGGGGACATGGAATTTCAGAAAAAATGCCTTGGCAAAATGAATAATGTTGCCAAAAGCGGAAGAACTGTACTGTTCGTTAGCCATAACATGGGTGCCGTAAAAACGCTTTGCAATAAAGGATTTTACCTTAAAAACGGTACCATTCTTATGCAGGGACATATTGATGATGTAGTTGATCTGTATCTCGAACAAAGCAGAGTTTCTGAAAAAATTTATGAAAGCGGTGCGGTATCTAAGATTTTAACCTATCAGGATGGTGCAAACATTATCCTTGAATTGGATTATAACTGCGAACAGGAATTGAAGCTTCCTAATCTGGGTTTTGTACTGAACGACCGCGACGGAAACCCGATTATGGGACTGAATCCGATGATGCAACCCAATTTAACTGAGAAAAAAGGCCTTTACCCTAAAAAAGGTAAAGTGAGGTTAAATATTAGCAGTCCGAAACTCCTCGATGGTGTTTATACCTTTTCGATATGGTTTGGCGACAAATCGGGCAATTTCTTTTGGGAGAATGACTGTGTCAGTATAGAAATAATTGCAATGACAGACATCATACAAATGTACAGGCCTGCGCAGGTAGGTTATGTAGTACCAGATTGTAATTTCGAATTCAGTTAATAAAAAATCATGAGCATACTAAGAA
Source organism: Saprospira grandis DSM 2844 (assembly GCA_945888475.1). Lineage (GTDB taxonomy): Bacteria > Bacteroidota > Bacteroidia > Chitinophagales > Saprospiraceae > Saprospira > Saprospira grandis_C. Next base: position 15,830 of record CAMDAB010000044.1, read on the forward strand.
AAATCAGAAAAGCAGTCAGATTAAGACTTCATTCAAACAGTTGGACTAGAAAAGCTATTTGCCTGGCAGCTGATTTTCCAAATGAGGTAAAGTTTCAAAATAGTCAAATTCACTTTAGCCTTTTTTCTTTGACAATTGTACAGAATCAACAGGAATTCATATTGGATTCTTATCAGAATATGTGCAAGCTAGCCAATATGGCATCTGTAAAGTTCTATAAAAAAGACGATTGCATCATCGCAGCATTTCCATACTTGACTGTTGAAGTTCAAACAGCTGAGGATATTTATATACTCAAGGAGATATACCTCAACAAAGAATATGGTTTCTTTTTCAACGAAAAAAGCATAGTTGTTGATGTTGGTCTTAATGTTGGATTTGCCAGTTTATTTTTTGCCCTAAATCAGAATGTAGCACAGGTCTATTCGTATGAGCCTTTCAAACCAACAATTAAACAGGCCCAGAAAAACATTTCGATGAATGTTGATTTGGAGAAAAAAATAAAAATTCACAATTTTGGCCTCGATGCAGAGGACAGTTCATTGGAAGTTGAGTATAGTTATGATCAGAAAGGAAGAGTTGGAATTCATGGTGTTGCCCTTGTTAAAGACGAACACAAAAAAATTGAACAACAAAAAATTGAATTAAAGAACATTATCAAAGAATTAGATAAAATTATAGAACTACACCCAAGCACTGACATTATTTGTAAAATCGACTGCGAAGGCGCTGAATATAATATTTTCAAAGCATTTGAAAATCAACCAATTCCTAATGCCATTAAAGCAATATTAATGGAATGGCACGAAAAGGGAGTCGATTCGCTAATTACAATACTTCAACGCGATGGATTTAAAACCATAGCCAACTTTGCTGACAACCAAAAAGTAGGGATGATTTATGCCATCAGATAATTTACCCAAAATTTCTGTGATTCTTCCTGCATACAATGCTGAAAAATATATTGAAGCAGCTGTAAACAGTATTCTTTTACAAACTTATCAGAATTTTGAAATTATTATAGCCGACGATTGTTCAACTGACAGAACAAAGGCTATCATTGATGCATTCGACGACAAGCGAATACAAACTCATCATAATGCTAACAACCTGGGAAAAACAGAAACTGTAAAAAAACTTTACAGTTATGTAAGCGGTACCTTTGTTACAATTCACGATGCTGATGACATTTCGCTCCCCGAAAGATTTGAAAAACAATTGCTGGCATTTGCTACAAATCCAAAATTAGGAATGTGCGGCACCAGTTTCAACAGTGTTTCTGAAGATGGAAAAACAGTTCTGGAAACAATCATTATGGAATCTGACTACAATAAAGTTCTAGAAAATATTCCCAATGCATCGCAGTTTCATGGGCCAACAATGATGATAAAAAAATCAATTCTGGATGAACTGGGAGAGCTTTACAGGCCTTTTTTTAAAAACAATTATGAAGATACTGATCTAGCATACAGAATAGCAGAGCGTTACGAATCCGTAAACCTACCTGAAGTCCTGTATATTTATCGCATACTTGACACTTCTCTCTGCAGGACTAAAATTGATGTCTGGAACAGAAATTTATATAAAGCAGTTGCTTTTCTGGCAATGGAAAGAAAAGAAAGTGGTATCGATTCAATCATGAGCGGAAATCCAGAAACAGTATATGATTATTTCAATAAGGTAACAATTCACTACCAGCAAGATACATCATTGATTCATCGTGAAGCAGCATCTTATTTTATGTACTGGAAACTTTACCCAAGAGCGGTAAGAGAGGGATGGTTGTCGGTAGTAAAAAATCCTTTTTCTTTAATCAATTGGAGAACCTGGTTTTATTGCTATCGAAAAAAGATGTTTTCAAAAAAATAGCAAAAATGAAATCATTTCTAAAAAGATGGGTTTTGTACTTTGCTTCAAAAATTGTTGCCTGGGCAGCTGAGCACAGACAGCTGGAGCAAAATAAGAAATACCGCCTAAACAAAAGTATCAGTCTCTACAATGTCAGCCTTATCGGTAAGGTTGAAATTGGAGATTTTACTTATATTAACGAAGGTTCAACGCTATCGGGAGGTGAATCCTCATCTGTAAAAATCGGCAAACATTGTGCTATTGGCCGACAGGTTCATATCACCTCAAAAACACACGATTTCAGCTTGCCTACTTCAGATGAATCTCATCCTCTTCACAAAACCATAGAGAAAGATACGGTTGTTGGCAATTATGTCTGGATTGGGGACAAGGTATTTATTAAAGAAGGTATTACTATAGGCGATAATGCTATCATCGGAGCAAACTCAGTTGTGATTGAAGATGTAAAGCCATTTGAAATTGTAGCCGGTATTCCTGCCCGGCACATCAGGTTCAACGTTGCGCATTACAAATATAGCGACAATGCTTAAGTCTGTTTTACATATCACCAATTGGCATCCTAACCGGGATAATCCTTATGAAGCTGTCTGGATGCAAAGACATGTTGAATCTTTGAAAAAATATTGCCACAATGAAGTTTGGCATATTCAGGTCAGGCTTGAACGAAAATTGAAATGGCATAAATACAAGGACGAGTATGGCTGTAAGCACAGAATTCTCGATCTGCCAACCAACAAATGGATTATTTGCGAAATTTTTACTTTCCTGATACTGACCTGGTATTTACTTTTTGTCATAAAGAAAAAAAAGTTTGACCTTATTAACTTTCATATTGCTTATCCCCTGCTCTGCTACCCCAAACTTGTTAAATTTTTTGCAGTAAGGCCAATTGTCATCACCGAACATTGGAGTGCTTATCATTTTAATTTCGGGTTACCTAAAGAGACGTCTAAACTGAATAGAATCAAAAACATTTTCAGACATAAGATTCCACTGATTACTGTATCTAAAGCACTTGCAAATGACATTGCCACTTTTTCGGGTTGTGTCGAAGAAAATACTTTTATTGTGCCAAATGTAGTTGACATTAAAAAAATTGAGCAACAGGATACAGGCCACCCCCCCAAAAAAGGTCTCAGCTTTTTTATGCTTGGAGGATGGACGCATCCCAAAAGACCTTCGATTATTATAACAGCTTTTGCCGAATTTCTTCGAACAGAAACCGAAGCCAAACTCTACATCGGAGGGAAAGGACCTATGCTAGATGATATGCAAAAAACTGTGGCAGAAAATAACATAGCTGAGCATGTAATTTTTTTAGGACAGCTCGATGCTGAACAAATTGCCCTTCAGTTTAAAAAAACTGACCTTTTCCTGCATGCTTCCGATTATGAAACATTTTCGGTCGTATGTGCAGAGGCATTATGCTATGGTATTCCTGTAATCGCCTCTAAGGTTGGTGGCATCATAGAATATCTTGATAATGAAAATGGGATTTTGGTTTCTAAAAATGAGTCCGAGCTGTGGCTGGAAGCATTGAGATCCATTAAAAATAAAAATTTTGATGCCAAAATAATTTCGGAAAAAGCAACTGAGCGATTTGGGATTGACACAGTTGGTAAGATTTATTACAATTCATTAAATCTGATCTTGAATGATTTTCAGCGATAAAAAAATACTGCTCATTTCTCCTGAACCTTGGGGAGTAAACCATATTTCGAAGCACCACTATGCATTGGCCCTGATTAAAAAAGGAAATACCGTATATTTTTTGAATCCACCCGCTAAGACAGATAGCATAAATGAAATTGAAGAGAGGTTGTACGTCATTGATTATAAATTGCCCTTGAGAGGAGCAAACAGATTTCCATATTTTTTCGCCAACATTATAAACAAAATATCGGCTGCAAAAATTCTTAAGTTAGCCAATACGAAATTTGAAAACGTTTTCAGTTTCGATCCTTTCAGATTTCAGAACCCTTCAGTTTTTGGCAAGCATCTGACAAAGATTTATTACGCCGCTGATTTGCACCATACCCCACAAGAACGCATAATCATAGCTAACTGCCAATTGACGGTATCTGTATCAAAGTCCATCTTAGCCCGTTTCGAAGTTTGCAAACAACCATTGCTGTTTATCAATCATGCCATATCTGAGAACTTTGCCGAAAAAGCAAGAGAGCGATTATTAAAAGATGAACAAAACGAGAAGTCATCAGACATAAAATGCGGTTATGTTGGCAATTTATTGAGCAGATATATTGACTATGAATCGCTGATTGATATTGTAGCCTCAAATCCTAAGGTGAAATTTTATTTCATCGGTCCTTATCAGCAAAATAATCTTGGCGGTGATGAAAATGAATTTGCCAGTAGGATCAACACCTTAAAAAGCCTTGAAAATGTCGATCTGATGGGCAGCCGAAAACCGGCTGAAGTATCTGAAATCATACAGGATATGGATATGTTTCTAATGACTTATAATGCTGACAAATATCCTGCAGAAGTGTCAAACAGCCATAAGTTGATGGAATATCTGAGTACAGGAAAAACAATTGTAGCCAACCGAACCATGACCTATGAATCAGCTTCTCATAAAGATTTGATCATAATGTCTGAAAGCAATCATCAACTTCCAAAATTATTTAAGGAGACAATTGAAAAATTAGATGATTACAATAGTCCTTTATTTATAAAAAAACGGATTAAATTTGCGCTAGAAAACACATATAGCAAACAGATTGAAAAACTTGAACAATATTTTAGTAATATTGGGCAATAATTATTTATAAATGAAAATCATAACAAACAAAGTCAGGTTTGCCATCCTTGGCCTTGGCCATATCGGGAAACGACATGCAGAAATGGTTCAAAGGCATGCTGAATCTAAATTAGTAGCCTTTTGTGATATAAGACCCGCCTCGGAATTGGGTTTAGCCCATTTTGACGGAATTCCCTTTTTCGACAATATTGATGACTTATTCAAGGCTGGGTTAGATTTAGATGTACTCTGCATCTGCACTCCTAACGGACTTCATGCAGAACAGGCACTTATAGCATTGGAACATCATAAACATGTGGTTATTGAAAAACCAATGGGGCTTACAAAAGCAGCCTGTGAACAGGTTATTTTTAAATCTCTGCAGGTTTCAAGACATGTCTTTGGTGTGATGCAAAACCGCTATTCTCCCCCCTCCGTATGGATTAAAGAAGTAGTGGATAAAGGTCTATTGGGCAATATCTGTATGGTACAGATTAATTGCTACTGGAATCGCGATGATCGTTATTACCGACCAAATGGTCAGCAGCATAGCTGGAAGGGAAAAAAAGACCTGGACGGTGGCACACTTTTTACGCAGTTCTCTCATTTTATCGATATCATGTATTGGCTTTTTGGTGACATCAAAAATGTGCAGGCCCGTTTTGCCAATTTTAATCATCAGGAAAGTATCGACTTTGAAGACTCCGGATTTGTAAATTTTGAATTTGTCAACGGTGGTCTAGGTGCACTCAACTACTCCACTTCGGTTTGGGACAAAAATCTGGAAAGCTCTATGACCATAATAGGCTCAAAAGGTTCAGTAAAAATTGGCGGGCAATATATGAATGAAGTAGAATACTGCCATATCGAGGGCTACACAATGCCCGAACTGCCGCCTTCAAATCCAGCAAATGATTATGGACATTATAAGGGTTCTGCTGCCAATCATGTCTATGTTATCGAAAACGTAGTGGATGTACTCAAAGGAAGAAAATCCATTAGTACCAATGCACTTGAGGGTTTGAAAGTAGTTGAAATCATCGAAAAAATTTACGCTTTAAAATAATAACTATGGAATACTTTGTACATCCTTCGGCCATTGTCGATGAAGGTGCCACAATTGGCAAAGGCACAAAAATTTGGCATTTTTGTCACATCATGCCTAAAGCCGTGATTGGAGATTCCTGCAATCTCGGTCAAAATGTTTTTGTGGCCGATGGCGTTGTTTTGGGCAATAATGTCAAGATTCAAAACAATGTTTCTCTCTATACAGGTGTAACTTGTGATGATGATGTTTTTCTAGGACCAAGCATGGTTTTTACTAATGTTATCAACCCGAGAAGTGCCGTAAAACGACATGACCAATACCTGAAAACACATGTAGGAAAAGGTGCTACGATTGGAGCCAATGCAACGATTGTTTGCGGACATGACATTGGTCCTTTTGCCTTTATCGGTGCGGGTGCGGTTGTAACAAAAGATGTACCTGCCTATGCGCTCATTGTTGGAAACCCTGCAAAGCAAATTGGCTGGATGAGTGAATACGGTCATCGTTTGGAATTCGATGCAGATGGGCATGCAACTTGCCAGGAATCTGGGCAGAATTATCAATTAAAAGAAAATAAAGTTCAAAGATTGTGAATGCTGTTTCATTCTAACTTTAAATTGAGCAACTATTACATTTTTCAGAGTAAACTGTCTATTTCATCTAGAGAAACAAATATGTACTCACACATTTTTAAGTCTGCATGAATGCCAACATTATCTATTCTTTGCAATTTAACAAATTCATTACTCGCAGTATAATGGATCCGCAAAATACCATAACCCCAATCTTTCAAGATTTTTTCAATTTCATTTTGCCTGGATAATCTCATAAAATTACCTTCATCATACACTGGCAAAATTTCTATCTGAATGATCGGATTATCTCTCAAAATTGTATTCTCAAGACCCTTTAGTACCTCTAATTCTGCACCTTCCACATCTATCTTAATGATAGAAATAGTTGGTAACTTTATATTTGGTTCATTCAGGTTATAACATCCAATAAATCTTTTTTTGCTGATAGTATTTTTATCTCTAAAATTATCTATCATCGATGCGCTAGAATCTGAATCGTCATTTGAAAATAAAGACAACTCATAAAAGTTATTTTCATTTGAAACACCTACAGGATAAATACTTACATTTTCAATTTTGTTGATGTCAATTAACTTATTTACATAATGTACACAGGTTGCATTAGGCTCAAAACCAATATATTCAATTTTTGGATTAACTGATTTTAATTTCATCAAAGTCTGGCCAATATTAACTCCAATATCTAAATAGGCTCCATTTTTTTTCTTAAGCAGATTCTCCAGAATAGTAATCATCCAAGGTTCGGAAATAACCTGATTGCTTAAACCTATTCCACCTAAAATTGGTATTTTAAAAATTGAGTTATTTACCTTTGTCTTGATGTTAAAATTAAGGTATTTAATCAAATTCAATTTATTCAATACTCTCACTATTAGACTCATAACCAAATATCATTTAATTTTGTTTTGAAATTCATACAAACATCTCCTCCAACCTATTCCCTCTCGATCCTTTGACGTAAATATAGTACTTTTCTACATCATGCAAATTATTTTTTAACCAGATTTTTACTTCTTTTCTGTCATTGAAATACTGCAGATTCTCAAAGCCGGGTAAACTTATTTTTGTAAATTCATTACCGATGATGATTACTTTTTCGAATCGGGTATAATCTATCTGTTTATCCAACAAATATTGGTGTTCTTCATCGCTGTATTCACCGAGTTCGAGCATTTCTCCAAGAATAAGTAATTTTGGCATTTCGGGGCTTTGCTGCGCAGCGCGAATGAAGACTTCCATACTGCTGGGGTTGGCATTGTAACAGTCGAGCAGCAGGGTATTGCCCTTCCATTCGAGCATTTGAGAACGTAATGCCGCAGGTCGGTAGGCAGAAATTGCAGCGGCAATATCGTGAATGTCAATACCAAACTGATGCCCTATCTGGGCAGCAGCCAATACAGCATCTCGCCAAAAATCGCCAAAGAGGGCTGTTTTTACAATAGCCGACTCATCATTAATAAAAAGGTCGAGTTCCAAAAGCGGAGAACCTGTTATTTCAGCTCTCACAGAACTGTTGTCATCGCCATATAAAATGCGTTGTTCAACAGCACTCGATGTTTCGCAAAGAATACCATCTCTGCCGTTTACAAAGACAAGGCCTCCATTTTCTTCGAAATAATCATACAATTCCTTATTGGCCTTGATGACATTTTCGAATGAACCGTATTCACCCAAATGGTCTTTGCCGCAATTGGTCACCAAACCATAAGTTGGCTGAACCAAGCGACATAAAAAGGCAGTTTCATCCAGATGATTTGCCCCAACTTCCAAGACAGCGAACTCATGATGTTTCCCAATCTGCAATAAGGAAAGTGGAACGCCCAGATGATTATTTAAATTTCCGGGCGTGGAAAAACAGCAATATTTAGTTGAGATCACTGCCTGAATAAGCTCTTTTGTAGTCGTTTTACCATTCGATCCTGCAATGGCAATCACAGGAATTTCCAACTGTTCGCGATGATAACGGCCCAATTGCTGCAATGTTGTTTCACAATCTTCAACATAAACCCAGCGGTAATCGTCTTTGTAATTTTCAAATAATTCAGGGTCATTTACAACAACTACCGCCGCTCCTGCCTCAAGAGCTGCCTCGGCAAATTGGCAGCCACGATGAACTCCTCTTTCATCTTTACGTCCAACTGCAAAAAAAACACTGTCTTTGATAACCTTTCTGTTATCTATAGTAATATGTGGGTACTTAAAATAAAGCTGATATAAGTCTGCTAACTGCATGGTTTTACTATTTGTTGCCAAAATACAAAAAATGCCCTTTCTGTACTGTCGACTATTACTAAATTTATCAAGAAGTATAAAAAATTATAATCTTTGAAAGAAATATGCCCCGTTTACCATACATCAATGCCAAAAAAAATGTAAATTTGCCATGAATGTTTGACATTGTCCAAAACCAATTATTATGACATACGAGCTAAAAGAAATAGGTCACTTTAAATATATCGAAGAAGGTGAGGGTGAAATACTCTTACTTCTGCACGGACTATTCGGTGCTTTGAGTAATTTTGATGACATCATTACTCATTTTAAACCAAATTACAAAGTAGTGGTTCCTGTATTGCCTATATATGAGGCACCTATCAGAGAAATCTCAGTTGATTTTCTGATGCGATATTCTGTTGAATTCCTTATGGAAAAAGGTTATGATGGGCAAAAACTGCATGTCTTGGGCAACTCACTTGGTGGGCATGTAGCTTTATTCCTGACATTAGCACATCCCGAAATTGTAAAATCATTAACCCTTACAGGCAGTTCCGGTTTATTCGAAAACACCTTGGGCGATACTTTCCCCAAAAGACAAAACTATCAGTTTATACAAAGGAAGACCGAGTATACATTTTACGATCCGGCGGTTGCAACCAAAGACCTGGTCGATATGCTTTTCGAAATTGTAAACAACAATGAAAAAGCTATGCGTGTGGTGGCTGTTGCTCGCTCTGCTATCAGAGACAATGTGGAAAATAAATTACACAATATCCTTTGTCAAACCTTGCTCATCTGGGGCAAACAGGACCGTATAACTCCTCCATTTGTTGGGGAGGATTTCCACAAGGGCATCAAAAATTCTCAATTAAATTACATCAATCGTTGCGGTCATGCACCCATGATGGAAAGACCCGAAGAATTCAACATCATTCTGGATAAGTTCCTGAAAAATGTAAAAACATACTGGTAAATAATTTAAAACCCCTGATAGCATCGGGGGTTTTTTGTTGCCAGAATGTACTCTGACCAAAGGGATATTGCCCGAAGCTAAATGACTACTGCCCTAAGCTATTCCGATAGCTTCCTCGAAAGCTTTCGGGAGGAATAGGGCCCATTTGCAGTGGTGCTTACAGAAGGTTACCCCGAAAGCTTTCGAGGGCTTTCGCAAAAATCTGATGCCCTCGAAAGCTTTCGGGGTAAGCTCAGATTTTTCATCAGCAAAGGAGACCCGGGTTTTAACCTGGGGCTGAACATTATGCCCTAAAGCATAGGGCTCATTCGCTATTGTTTTTCCTGAGGCTAAAGCCTTTTGAAAAAATCCTATGGCCCTCGAAAGCTTTCGGGGTAGCCTAGGATTTTAGACAGCAAAGGAGACCCGGGTTTTAACCTGGGGCTGAATGACTACTGCCCTAAGCTAAAGCATAGGCCTCCTTTGGTATTGTGCTACAGAAGGTTAAAACCTTCTTGCGCAAAAAATTTGATGCTTTTAAGCTCATATTTTTCATCAGCAAAGGAGACCTGGGCTTTAACCTGGGGCTGATCATTATGCCCTAAGCTAAAGCATAGGCCTCATTCGCTGTTGTGCTTACAGAAGGTTAAAACCTTCTTTCGCAAAAAAATCTGATGCTTTTAAGCTCATATTTTTCATCACCATAGGATACCTGGGTTTTAACCCAGGACGAATACCTGAGTTTCAACCCAGAAACATACCCAATTATACCCAAAAAAAACGCAGATCCGAACCAATGTCCGAATCTGCGTTTTTAATTCAAAATCATATTATTAATTATGCACCTCAGGCATTTTACATTCTTCCTCGGGTTTGCGGCCACAGACCTGACAATCGCCAATCTGATTTTTCAGCATAGGATTGTTTTGTGCGCAGGAGCCTCTGAAAGGTTCACCCTTGAAAATATAACGGATGTTCATCAGCACAATTCCAATAAAAAGGGCTACGAAAGCAACTGCAAAGGTGGTCAATGTCTGTACTATCATTATATATACTTGATGTTTTTATCGAATTTAATGCAAAGATAACAAAAATATTCGGGGGATCTTGAAATTAATTAAGAGTAGCTAATTGTTAAATATCAATGTTTTCTATGGTCGATTTAACCATTTTTCAACTCCTCCGTGATGCG